>JBDROR010000176.1:0-4515 GCA_043809805.1 bacterium | reverse complement strand
GTTCTCGCCAATATTCTGGCGGGAGGGAAAAAAGTTTTTTAAAAGCAACAAGTGTGACTTAGTAGTTTGGTATTCTCCAAGTATTTTTTTTGGTTCATTAGTAAAAAAACTTAAGAAACTTTTTGGCTGTCCGTCTTATCTGATTTTAAGGGATATTTTTCCTCAATGGGTTGTTGATAGCGGTATCTTAAAGAAGGGGCCCATATATTGGTTTTTTAAATGGAAAGAGATCGAACAATATGATGTCGCGGATGTAATAGGGGTGCAATCACCCGCAAATCTTTCCTATTTTGCCGAAAGAGGTTTAGATAAAAGGTATAGACTTGAAGTTTTATATAATTGGACAAAGCTTAAGGAAACAGATATCCCTTATAGCAATTACAGAGAGCAGTACGGATTAAAAGGGAAAGTAGTGTTTTTCTATGGTGGAAACATTGGTATTGCTCAAGACATGGATAATATTATTAGGCTTGCGGAAAACTTGAGGGATGAACCAGAAGCTTATTTTTTATTGGTAGGCGATGGTACCGAGGTAGGACGTTTAAAAGAAATAATTAAGAGCAAAAAACTGACAAACATTAGTATCCATGAAGCAGTAAATCAGCAGCAATATTTGGCAATGCTATCTGAATTTGATGTTGGTCTGATTTCGTTAGACCGTAGATTAAAAACACAAAATTTCCCTGGAAAGATGCTTGGATATATGTATTATTCGATACCGATCCTTGCCAGTATTAATACAGACAATGATTTGCAGGAGATTCTTGAGAAAAAACAAGCAGGCCTTGTATGTATTAATGGAAATGACGCGCAATTTCGTGATAATGCTATTAAATTGATCAGGGACAGTAAGTTAAGGCGTCAGTTTGGGTTAAATGCTCGCGCGCTGTTAGAAACTACTTTTTCTGTTCCACGGGCTGCGGAGCAAATTTTATCTCATTTAAATAAACAAAATTAAAGGGAGATTACTATGATTTTTAACAAAAAAACAATTTTGGTAATTGGTGGAACCGGGTCATTAGGTAAAGTTTTTGTCAAAAGAGTATTAAGCGGGGAACTGGGGACTCCAAAAAAAGTAATAATTATGTCTCGTGATGAAGCAAAACAGCATCAAATGAGGATGTCTTATCTTCATAAATTAGTTGCTACAGAAGAGGTTATTTATAATAATTTTAAAAATGCTTTAGAGTTTCGAATTGGTGATGTCAGAGATTACGCGGATGTTTGTTCAGCGGTAAGAGACGCAGATATTATTGTTAACGCGGCGGCTTTGAAACAGGTTCCAATATGTGAATATTTCCCGTCACAGGCCGTTTTAACTAATTGTGTCGGCGCTTCAAATATAGTGCGCGCCATCGAAGAAAATAAATATCCGGTTAATACAGTTATCAGCGTCAGCACCGATAAGGCGTGTAAACCATTAAATGTTATGGGAATGACCAAAGCCATTCAGGAAAGAATTATTATTGCGGCAAATATTCTGAATCCGGACACACGGTTTATTTGCGTGCGTTATGGTAATGTTTTGGCTTCACGTGGCTCAGTTATACCGCTTTTTCATGAACAGATTAAAAACGGCGGGCCGGTGACAGTAACGGTTCCGGAAATGACACGGTTTTTATTAAGCCTTAATCAGGCTGTTGATACACTCCTTACAGCGTTGCGTTCAGCAAAACGCGGCGAAACCTATGTTCCGATTGTTCCTTCGGCGACAGTGCTTAATATTGCCAAGGTCCTTATTGGTAAAAGAAAAATAAATATCAAAATAACCGGGATACGCCCGGCTGAGAAATTGCATGAAATAATGGTTTCAGAAGAGGAGGCTGCTCATTGTGTGCGGCGTGGAAATTATTACGCGATTCTGCCGATGCTGCCGGAGCTTTGCAATACTGGCAAGAAAAGACTCAATGCCTTAAAAAATGAATTTAGTTCCGCGGATACAATTTTTGATTTGGATGGAACAATTTCATTGTTAAAGCGGCACAAGCTAATGATTGAAGATATTGATTTAACAAACGGTGAAGAGTTGCTGAGATAAAAGAAGAGGAAGTTTAAAAATGAAGGTATTAGTAACAGGCGGTGCCGGTTTTATTGGAACGCATCTTTGCCGTATATTAAAAAATAAAGGATGGGATATTCGTATTTTGGATATTGTCCAGCAGGCTGATAAGGATTATGAATATGAATATTTTCAGGGGGATATTCGTATTGAGAAAGATGTTGAAAAAGCGGTTAAAGGCGTGGATTGGGTAATCCATTTAGCCGCAAAACATCATGATTTTGGTGTTAGCCGGGAGGAGTTTTTTTCTGTAAATGAGTATGGTATGAAAATACTGCTTGATTCTGCTGCTGCTAATAATGTGAAAAAAATTGTTTTTTTAAGCAGTGTCGCGGTATATGGTAACCAAATAAATCCAACCACTGAAATGACTATACCAGATCCAATAAATGATTATGGCCGGTCAAAGCTTGCAGGGGAAAAAGTGTTAGGAAAATGGGCTTTAAAAGAATCTGATAGCATAATAATTATTATTAGGCCGACAATCGTATTTGGTATTTATAATTTTGCCAATATGTATAATTTGATTAAACAAATTTCCCGCGGCCATTATATTCAAGTTGGAAAGGGGCAAAATGTCAAATCAATAGCTTATGTGGAAAATTTGATAGGAGCAATCCTTTTTCTAATAAAGCAAGAGCCTTCCGGTGTAAATATTTATAATTATGCTGATGAACCCCATTTTAAAACTAAGGAATTAGTTGATATTATCGCAGGATATTTAGGGAAATCTTCCCCTAAGATAAGAATACCTTATTGGTTTGCGATAAAAGGGAGCAGTATTTTTGATTTTTTGGGACATATTACAGGTTATAATTTCCCTATTACATCAGCGCGTATTATGAAATTTTCCATATCTACTCATCATACTGCTGAAAAAATAAAAGAGAAAGGATTCGAGCCTTCTGTTAAACTTGAAAAAGGAATTGCGGAGACTGTTAACTGGCTGTGTAAAAATAATTTTCTATGAACCGGGATTGGAATAACAATGGGTAATAAAGATTCCGAATTATATGATACAATACAGCGTTTAAGTAGATAATTGTTTTAAAAAATTAAACGTGAGGTGCAATATAAATGAAAGGAATAATCTTAGCCGGTGGAAGCGGCACAAGGCTTTATCCTGTAACGTTATCAGTGTGTAAACAGCTTTTGCCTATTTATGATAAACCGATGATTTATTATCCTCTGTCGGTTCTAATGCTTGCGGGAATAAGAGAAATTCTTATTATTTCAACACCGCAGGATTTGCCGAGATTTAAGGATATTTTTGGCGACGGCAGCCAGATAGGCCTTAAATTTTCGTATAAGGAACAGATTCAGCCTAATGGGCTCGCGGAGGCGTTTATTTTAGGAGAAGAGTTTATAGGGAATGACAGTGTATGCCTTATCTTGGGTGATAATATATTTTACGGCCATAATTTGACAGATTTATTGCGTAAATCTGTTAATAATGTTGATAAAGAAGGCGGATCTGTGATTTGGGGTTATTATGTGAACGATCCGGAGAGATATGGAGTTGCCGAATTTGATAAAAAAGGAAAAGTTATTTCGATAGAGGAAAAACCAAAGGTTCCTAAGTCAAATTATGCCGTAACCGGCCTGTATTTTTATGATAATGAAGTTATAAATATAGCCAGGAATCTTAAACCTTCCCAAAGAGGGGAATTAGAGATAACGGATGTCAATAAAATATATTTACAAAAAGAGAAGCTCAGTGTTGAACTTTTGGGAAGAGGCTACGCGTGGCTTGATACGGGCACACATGAGAGCCTTTCCGACGCGAGTCTATTCATAAAAGCGATTGAGGACAGGCAGGGCCTAAAGGTTGCCTGTATTGAAGAAATTGCCCATGTTTTAGGTTACATTTCAAAAGATAATTTATTGAAGCTTGCCGATCCGCTTAAAAAAAATCAATACGGAAAATATTTAATAAATTTAGTGAATAGAGGGTCAAGTGAACTTTATTAAGACAGAAATTCCTGATGTGTTTATTATCGAACCGAAAGTTTGGCCGGATGAAAGAGGTTATTTTTTTGAAAGTTTCAAGGATAATTTATTTAAAAAAAACATCGGAGAAATAAATTTTATACAGGACAATGAATCGAAATCGACTTATGGAATAGTAAGAGGCTTGCACTATCAAACTTCGCCATTTACACAAAGCAAGCTCGTAAGGGTTGTAAAAGGCAAGATACTCGATGTTGCGGTGGATATCAGGCGCGGGTCGCCTACTTTTTCAAAACATATAGCGGTAGAGCTTAGTGAAGAAAATAAAAGACAGCTATTTATTCCAAAAGGATTCGCGCATGGATTCTCAGTCCTTAGCAGTGAATGTGTTGTGCACTATAAAGTTGATGGTTACTATAAAAAGAGGCTGAAAGAGGAATAAGGTTTGATGATAAAACTTTGAATATTGACTGGAAAATAAATAGAAGTGATGTAATTGTTTGTGA
>JBDROR010000175.1:0-7437 GCA_043809805.1 bacterium | reverse complement strand
CCCATTATTTAAATTAATATGATTCTCCTTTATCAAAACCATATCATCTAAACCAAAACGATGATTAAAGCATCCTCCTGTTTTTACCGAATATTTTTCTAAAAATCTATAGAGCGGAAGCGTTTTACGGGTATCTAAAATTTTTACGGGATATTCTTCTATTTTTTTTGCAAACTTTTTTGATAATGTCGCTATCCCCGAAAAATGCTGCAGAAAATTTAAGGCGACCCTCTCGCCTTTAAGAATTGAATCGGCCGGACCAAAAATATTCGCAATAACATCGCCATTTTTTACTTTATCCCCGTCTCTTTTCAGAAAAGATATTTTAACATTTTTATTTATTAAAGAATAGACATCTTTAACAATAAATAAACATGCGACAATCCCTTGTTCTTTCGCTTTAATCTTCCCATGAACAGCCTTACTTTTAGGAATAAGATAAAAAGAAGTTATGTCCCCGCCGTTGATATCTTCTTTTAAGGCGGACTTAACCATCGATAAATAATTTACTGGAATGTATTTTTTATATGTTTTATGTATTATCTTACTGTTAATAATCTTTGGCAGGCCAATAGCATTATTTTCGGCGAAACAATGTGTGGTTTTTCTGGTGTAGCGCATCGCAAATACCTAGAGAACATAACTTTTTCGTTTGGCTATATCTTCCCTTATTTTCTGATAAACAGCCTCATATTCGGCGCTGCCATCAGGGATAGAACGAGAATACGAACCTATTGTTTTTTTTACTTCAACTTCAATTTCATCTTCTATTAATAAATCATTCCAGATTATTTTTTTAACAAAATCTATTAATTCATCCTCATCCATATCTGAACAGATAAGCTCGTCGTCTAATATTTTACCCACAATTTTACAGCTTAAATCAACTATTCTGTCTTCACTTAACCGCATTTTACCAACTCCTAACTTTTACACAACAAACCCTTTTTGTTTTACTAATCTGTCCTTTACTTTTCTAAAGAAACTATGATAATCAATCATTCCATCCCTAATCTCTTTCTGATGCTGTTCTAAAATCATTTTTGCTTCTTTATCAATCTCATCTTCCAGTTTCATATTCTCCAAAATCATGCTCGAAATTTTATTTTCCAAAATTTCCAGCGGGACATTTAAAGTAATCCCTTTATATCCTTGCATCTTAGTGCGAATTTCTTTCGCTAAATACGTTACTTTTTTATCTGAAATACGCATCCTAAAAATCTCCTTAAGCTGTTGACAATACTTATTATTTATACATCGCGACTTATTCTGCTGTCATTTCGACCGTACCTCTTTGTCATTTCGACCGAAGGGAGAAATCTTTCCCCGTAGGGGCGAGGCGGCGCCTCGCCCTCCCATTTCGGGCGACCCACCGGGTCGCCCCTACAGTTCGGAATGACACAAAAGGCGCTCGGAATGACAACACTTCACTCAATTTTTATTTTGAGTTTTAATTTTACCTCTTACTAACAAACTTGTCAAGATTTTTAAATATTAATTGACAACAAATGGACTTATGATGATAATATTATAAATTCTAACACAAAGATGGAGGATTTGATGAAAAATGACGTTATTCTTAAGGCATGCCGCAGGGAAAAAACTCCTTTTACGCCAATCTGGCTCATGAGACAGGCTGGAAGATATATGGAGGAATACAGAAAAATACGTGAAAATTATTCTTTTATCGAGATGTGCAAAAATCCGGAGATTGCCTGTGAAGTAACACTCCAGCCGATTAAAAAAATACCTCTTGACGCGGCAATCATTTTCGCGGATATTTTACTCCCGCTTGAAGGCATGGGAATCGATTTTTATTTCGGAAAAAACGAAGGCCCCGTGATAAAAAACCCAATCAGAACAACGCATGATGTGGAAAGAATAAAAATAATCGAGCCTGAAAATGATGTGCCTTATCTGTTAAAGGCGATCAAATTGGTCAAAAAAGAACTCAATGGAAAAATTCCGCTTATCGGGTTTTCCGGCGCGCCGTTTACATTGGCAAGTTATATGATTGAAGGTGGACATTCGCGGAATTACGCGAAGACAAAAATAATGATGTATAATGAGCCTAAGGCATGGCACAAAATGATGGATAAACTAGCTGAAATAATCATTAGATATCTTTCAGCGCAAATTGAAAGCGGTGTTGACCTTGTCCAGCTTTTTGACAGCTGGGTTGGATGTTTATCTGAAAACGATTATAGGGAATTTGTCATGCCTCATTCACAAAAAATATTCAAGGCTGTAAAAAAACTTAATATCCCAAGCATTCATTTTGGAACCGGGAACAGCCACCTTTTGGAGTTAATGAAAAAGGCCGGCGGCGATGTGACTGGCATTGACTGGCGCATAAATCTCGGCGACGCGTGGGAAAAATTAGGTAAAGATACAGCCATACAGGGAAACCTTGACCCAACCGCGCTTTTTGCCAGGCCGGATGAAATAAAAAAACGGACCAAGGAAATTTTGGCGCTGGCTGATAACCGGCCCGGGCATATTTTCAATCTGGGACACGGAATTTTACAGGGAACGCCTGTGGAAAACGTAATTCTTTTGGCGAATACGGTTCATGAATACAGTAGGTCAAATGACAGTTAAGCGGAGCGTAACCCAACAATTTAACTAGGATGTTGGGTTTCGCAAGCTCAACCCAACCTACAACACTAAACAAACCCGAAACCCAAAATCCAAAACAAGACGGTTTGCATTTTGTTTTGAGTTTATAGTTTTGAGTTTGTTTAGGATTTAGAGTTTAGGATTTAGTGTTTAGAGATTTGTAGTCTGGATTCCCGCTTTCGCGGGAATGACGTAGTTAGCTTACGGGAATTTACCAATGAATAAAAAAAAGACAGCTGTCATCCTTTTAGCCTTTGGCGGGCCGGCCTCGTTTGAGGAAGTTGCACCGTTTATTAAAAATGTGACCGGGGGGAGAATTCCGGAAGAAAAAATCAACGAAGTTGTCAACGAAGCTGCCGAACGGTATAAAAAAATCGGCGGGAAATCGCCCCTTTTGGAAATAACACAAAAACAGGCCAAAGCTTTGGAAGCAGAGTTAAATAAAAACAACGAAAATTTTTCAGTCTTTGTCGGCATGCGGCATTGGCACCCTTTTATTGCCGACACTGTGAAATTGATTGTTTCAAAAAACATAGAAAAAATTATAGCCCTTCCAATGACGCCGTATTACTCCCGCGTCAGCACTGAAAGTTATCTTAATGATTTTATAAAAAGCCTGTCCCAATTTGGTAAAAAAATTGATTACACGTTTATAAAAAGCTTTTACAACCATCCTTTGTTTATAAAAGCTTTAAGTGAATCGATTACTGAAGAAAAAAATAAATTCCCCGATAAAAACCCTGAAATTATTTTCACGGCTCACAGTATCCCCAAAAAATTTATAGACGAAGGCGATCCGTATTTATCGCAGATTGAAGAAACAATAAAAGCTGTTTTGAATAACATCGGACAAACTAAATGGCATCTGGCATTTCAAAGTAAACCCAGCTCTTGCGCGCAAGGGTTGGAACCCGAGGTATCCGGCGTTTTAGAAAAAATCGCGGGTTTAAATAAAAAAGACGTCTTGCTTGTTCCCGTTGGATTTGTATGCGATCATATTGAAACTTTATATGATATTGACATTTTATATAAAAATGAGGCTTTTAAACTCGGATTGAATTTTAGGAGAACACCCTCTTTAAATATAAGCCCGATTTTTATTAAATCATTGGAGACATTAATTAGAAAGTGCTTACAGGAAAATGAGAATTGTAGGTTGGGTTGAGGGACGAAACCCAACAGTATTGTAGGAGCGAGGCCTGAATTGCCCTATTGTTGTGGGGTTGTCATTCCGAACGAAGTGAGGAATCTTATACTGACGATTAATAAGTTAAGGAGATTTTCGGATGAAAAAAATAGTCATCATTGGCGGAGGAATCAGCGGGCTTTCAACCGCGTATTATTTGAAAAAATTTTTAGCGGCAAAAGAACTGCCGGTGGAAATTACAATAATTGAAAAGAGTGAGAACTTAGGAGGACAAATTGTTACAATTAGAAAAGACGGATTTACATTTGAAACCGGTCCCGATTGCTTTATATCTGAAAAACCATGGGCACTCCGGCTATGCAAGGAAATAGGTTTAGAAAATGATTTTGCCTGCACCAAAGAAGAAAATAAGAAAACCTTTATTCTAAACAAAGGAAGATTAGACGAGATGCCTGAAGGATTTATGATGATGGTTCCAACCAGAATCGAGCCATTTTTAAAAAGTCCGTTAATTTCATTCGAAGGGAAAATAAGAATGTGTATGGATTTAATAATCCCGCGGAAAAAAGATAATAATGACGAAAGTTTGGGAAGTTTTGTCCGAAGAAGGCTTGGAGAAGAGGTGCTTGATAAAATTGCTGAACCGCTTGTAGCCGGTATCCATGCTGGAAACCCTGAAACAATGAGCCTAAAAAATACTTTCCCGCGGTTCCTTGAAATGGAGCAAAAATACGGTTCGGTGATAAAAGGCATGCTGGCCGGAATGGAAAATAAAAATCCCCCTATTTCCCCCTTTAAAAAAGGGGGATTAAAGGGGGATTTAAAAAAGACATTTTTCATGAGCTTAAAAGACGGACTTGCGGAATTAACAGATAAACTGCAGGAACTTTTGCGGCCTGACATTAAAATTATTACTAATAACAAAGTCCTTTCGATTTCGCAATCCGAATGTCTCTATGATATTGAAACTGAGAACGCGCTCATAAAAGATGTTGATATCGTTATAGTAACTACTCCCGCGTATATTGCCGGCCATTTAGTTAAAAATTTTGATGACGAGCTATCATCTGTGCTTTTAGATTTTCCTTACGCGTCATCGGCCACTGTTTCCATCGGATTTAAACGCTCTGAAGTAGCCCACCCGCTTCAAGGTTTCGGCTTTCTTGTGCCAAGCGCTGAACATCGTAAGATTATGGCAACTACATGGACCTCGTCAAAATGGCCTTACAGAGCACCTGAAGATTGCGTCTTATTGCGTTGTTTCCTGGGCGGCGCGATGAATGAAAAAATGGCATGTCTTCCCGAAAATGAAATAATCAAAACAACACTTGACGAATGGAAAGAGATAATGGGTATATCCGCTAAACCTGTAATTCAAAAAGCGCACTGTTGGATAAAATGTATGCCCCAATATGTAATGGGGCATGAAAAAACAGTGGAAAAAATTGATAAATTAGCCTCCCGTCATCCAGGACTTATTATCAATGGAAATTATTTAAGGGGAGTTGGAATTCCTGACTGCATTCATAATTCGGAATTAATCGCGCAAAAAATCGCAGAGTTTCTTAAATATTAACCTTGAGTTTGACATTTTTTGTCATTCCGAGCAAAGCATTGTCATTCCGAGCGGTAGGGGCGACCCGGTGGGTCGCCCGAAATGGGAGGGCGAGGCACCGCCTCGCCCCTACGGGGAAAGATTTCTCCCTTCGGTCGAAATGACAAAATTGTGTGGTCGAAATGATACATAAACGGTGTTAAATATTATTGACTTTTTTTCAAACAAATGCTATATTTATTTCTAATATGAATTCAATAAAATCAAATTTATTGGAAAAATCTGACAGCTGGATAAACCAATTCCCGTTCCCATTGGCATATTCATTCAGAATAATGCAGAATACGACTGAAGAAACTATAAAATTCAACCGCATTATAGACCTGTATGAATGCATTCTGAAATACAATACCATTATTTTGATTTCCGACTACATTAGAAACAGACAAAAAGCAACCAATATAGATTTCATGCTTAATAAATATCGCCCGTCTATCGGACATTGGTATCGTATTTTGCAGGAAATAATGTTATTCTTCAAAAAAGGAAATATCACGCCTTTTATCCCTCAGTTTAGTTCGTTTTATTTTGGTTCGAATAAAAATAAAGAGATTATCGAAAGTATTATTGAAATAAGAAATAAGAACAAAGGCCACGGCATAACCCTTTCATCCAGAGCATATAAAAATCTAACAGACGAGTTATACCCTTTAATTATCACTCTTATGGAAAACCTCACTTTTTTGAAAGATTACAAACTCATCACTATCAACAATATTGGTTACAAAACGGAAAGATTTATTTTCAATATTTCAAACTGCATGGGATCTTATCCCGAATTTAAAAAAGAAATAATTAATTCAGAAACACCTCTCCCAGATCATCAGCTTATGCTATATTCCAACGCGCCTTCCGATACATCCAAAAATAATAGATTCCTGCCTCTTCATCCATACTTGATACTTACTGAATGCGCCGAATGTTTAAAAGAAGAAATGTTTTTCTTTGAAGCAAATTTAGATAATCGCAAGGTTGAATACTTGTCTTATCAATATGGGCATAGATCGCAAACAGAAGAATATAATAGTGATTTTAAAAAAATATTTATTAATTTCGCCATAGGGGGGAAACCAAACGAATCGAAAAAAGAAAAGAACATTAACGAATCCCCTCCCGTGGACGGACAACTTCCAAAAAAGAGATTAATTCAGTGGCTGTTAATTTTATTTTTCATTGCATTTTCAGTTTCTGCCCTCTATAAATACTATTTTTCAAAAATACCCGCAAATGAGATTACTGAGATGTCAACCATATCTGATTCAGCATATCTTACAATATATGATTTTTCAAAAACCTACAAAAAATTAAAAGATAAAGCCGAGAAAGATCCGAAAAATATTATAGCCTATTATAGTATTGGGATTTTATATGAAGAAAACGGCTGGATTCAGGCCGCGTTGGAACAATATAAAAAAGTTATTGAGATTGATCCGGATTTCGTTCTCGCGGAGAAAAAAATTGAAGAACTTTCAATGGAAATCGATAATCTTAATATAATAATTAAAGGCTATGAAAATTATTTTAAATCTTCTCCCAAGAACTTAAACTTGATTTCCGAAGTAGCCCGCAGGTTTTTTCAATTGGGAAATTTCTCTCTTTCAATCGTCGAATACGAAAAACTTCTTTCTGTTACAACTGATAATTTGAACGCGTGGCTCAATTTAAGCATGGCACACACACTACAAGGAAACTATCTTAAAGCAATTGAAACATTGAAAAACGCCCATGGGTTTTTCCCAAATTCAGAAATGATTTATTTTAACTTAGGTTTAAATTATGAATTGTCCAATCAAGAAGAAACAGCTATAGGGAATTATGTCCAGGCGGCAAAAATAAATCAAAGCTTCGCGCCGGCCTATTATAGTCTGGCGGACATTTATAATGACAAACACAACCAAGCTAAAGCCGTTGAAAACCTCAGCAAATTTATATCTATTTCTTCCGACAAGGGACGGACGGATAAAGCGCGGTTGGAACTAAAAACTCTCAAACAAAAATGACGATCCGGTTTTTCTCCTCATTTGCCATTCCGAGGTAGTGGCCGCCCTCAGAAAAG
>JBDROR010000174.1:0-11838 GCA_043809805.1 bacterium | reverse complement strand
CCCCTTTTATTCCCCCTTTGCAAAAGGGGGATTTAGGGGGATTTTTTAATAGTTTAAAACAGCTTCAGTCATTTTAACAGCCCGTTTAACCGATTTTACATCATGCACTCTTAAAAAATTAGCACCCTGTATTGATGCTATGACAGAGCTTGCAATCGTTCCTTCAAGACGATTTTCAGTATCGAGGTCTAAAATTTTTCCTATAAAAGATTTACGGGACGTCCCAATTAAAATAGGGCGGCCAAGTATTTTAAATCGGCTCAGTTTTTTTATTAATTCAAGGTTATGTTCAACTGTTTTCCCAAACCCAATTCCGGGGTCAATAATTATTTTTTCTTTTTTGATACCGGCTTTTTCAGCTATTTCAATGCTTGTTTTTAAGTAATCCATTACTTCAGCCAAAAGATTATTATATAAAGGATTTAACTGCATATTTTTAGGACTTCCTTTAATATGCATAATAATCACAGGGACATTGTATTTAGCGGCCAACGCGGGCATTTTTTTATCAAATCGTAAGCCGCTTATGTCATTAATTATTTCAGCTCCTTCATCCAAAGCTGATCTGGCTACATCTGATTTATACGTGTCCACTGAAATAGGGACTTTGATTTTACCTGATAGTTTTTTAATAACCGGAAGAATTCTGTTTTTTTCCTCTGCAACTGAAACTTTACCTGACCCGGGACGTGTTGATTCCCCACCGATATCTATTGCATCGGCGCCTTCCTCTATCAACTTAAGCGCGTGTTCATACGCGATTTCAGGGCGTGAAAATTTATTCCCATCTGAAAAGGAATCAGGGGTGACATTAACAATTCCAACAATGTAACATCTTTTATCAAAGGAAAATGTTTTGGATTTGCAGACTAATGCCGGTGGGATTTTTTGGTAGTTTTCTAATACCTCATTTAAATCTTGCCCGAGCTTTTTCAATCCGCCGAATGGTTGAATATTTAATTTGGATATTAGATATTTGTATTGTTTTAAAGTGCCCAGAAGGAGAACATCGGTTTTTTTATTTTTTAAGCTGTAGATTTCCTTGCTTATGGCTGCTTCCCCGCATAATGCGAGCATTTCTTGTTTTAAGATATTCGCGTGCGCGCATTCTACCGAATGGAGTTTTATAGGAAACAGGACAGCCTTTCCAGCCATGATTTCTATGGCACGGCTGTCTACGCCGATCTTAACCAATTCTTTTTTGGCATCTTCTAAGTTTTTAATAGATATAATCTGTAAATTTGAAGGCATGTTAATAGTTGTCAGTTGTCAGTTGTCAGTAGAAATCTGAAAACTAAAAACTGACAACTGAAAACTAATTTCATCCTTTTATTAACGTAAAAACCTCGGCCCTGGTCGCAGTTTTTCTAAATACACCGCGGATAGCGGACGTAATGGTGCAAGTCCCGGGCTTTTTAATACCGCGCATTGTAATACACATATGTTCAGCCTCAATTACTACCAGCACACCTTTAGGTGAAAGCTGTTTTATTAACGAATCGGCGATTTCAGTAGTTAATCTTTCCTGAAGCTGAGGCCGTTTAGAAAAAAAATCAACGCTCCTTACAAGCTTGCTTAATCCTGTAATTTTATTTTTGCTTGGGATATAAGCCACATGCGCTTTGCCGAAAAACGGCAGGAGATGATGCTCACAGATGGAATAAAAGGGTATATCTTTTACCAAAATCATTTCGTCTTCGTTTTGTGTGGAAAATGTTTTCAGGTTTTCCTCATCAACGCAAGGATTAACATGGCAAAGTATTTCTTCGTACATATTGGCTACCCTTAACGGCGTATCTTTAAGCCCTTCCCGTTTAGGATTTTCTCCAATGGCTTCCAAAAGCATTTTTATCGCTTGTTCAATTTTCCCCTTATCGATTGGCAATTTTTTATTTCGCATATAGTTTACGCCTCAGCACTTTTAAAATACTTTTCTAATTCTTCAGGGGTGCTTTTTAAAATTACATCTACATCCTCAGCATCCAATACCTCTTTTCCCAAAAGTATGTTGGCCAGAATATTTAATTTATCTTTTTTTTCTTCAAGAAGTGTTTTTGCCCTGCTATAGCAATCTTCAATAATTTTGCGTATTTCTTCGTCAATTTCCACGGCAGTTTTTTCGCTGTAGTTTTTGTCTTTAACAATGTCACGGCCAAGAAATACCTGTTCATTTTTTTTCCCGAATGTAACAGGCCCAAGTTTTTCACTCATTCCGTATTCACAAACCATTTTATGCGCGGCTTCGGTGGCCCGCTCCAGATCATTTTGAGCGCCTGTGGTAATTTCATTGAATATCATTTTTTCAGCAACCCGTCCACCAAGAAGGACAATCATTCTATTCATAAGTTCACTTTTTGTGATCAAATATCTATCTTCGGTTGGGAGCTGTAATGTGTAGCCTAATGCGGCTATACCACGTGGTATGATGGATATTTTATGAACCGGGTCAGACCCTGGAATCATTTTGGCCAACAAAGCATGGCCTGATTCATGAAACGCGACAATCTTTTTTTCTTTATCATTTATAACCCTGCTTTTTCTTTCAGGCCCCGCGACAACTCTTTCAATTGCCTCCTCAAATTCCAACATTTCAACCTTGGTTTTATTCCTTCGTGCGGCTAATAGAGCGGCTTCATTTACCATATTTGCCAAATCAGCCCCTGAGAAACCGGGTGTTCGCCGGGCCATAATTTTCATATCAACAGAAGAATCAACCGGTATATCTTTAGAGTGAACTTTTATAATTCCTTCGCGTCCGATAATATCGGGTCTGTCAACCACTATTTGCCTGTCAAACCTTCCCGGCCGAAGTAAAGCAGGATCCAGCACATCCGGACGGTTTGTAGCCGCGATAATTATTACACCTTCATTAGATTCAAATCCATCGAGTTCAACAAGAAGTTGGTTCAGGGTTTGCTCACGTTCGTCATGTCCGCCTCCAAGCCCGGCAAACCGCTGCCGTCCGACCGCGTCAATTTCATCAATAAAAACAATGCACGGCGCATTTTTTTTACCCTGTTCGAAAAGATCCCTAACTCGTGAAGCGCCGACTCCAACAAACATTTCCACAAAATCCGAGCCGCTGATATTAAAAAACGGTGTATTAGCTTCTGCCGCGACAGCGCGGGCCAAAAGTGTTTTTCCTGTTCCGGGAGGCCCGAATAATAGGACGCCTTTTGGAATCTTTCCTCCAAGTTTTTGAAATTTAGGAGGATCCTTAAGAAATTCGATTATTTCCTGCAATTCCTGTTTTGGTTCGTCACAGCCCGCCACATCGGCAAATGTCACCTTAGTGGATTTTTCCGAATGGAATTTAGTTCTTGCCTTTCCAAAAGACAAGGCCTTAGCTCCAGGCCCCCCCTGCATTTGACGCATAAGGAAAAACCATATGCCTATGAATAGAATCATTGGTGCCCATGAAAACAGAAAATTTAACCACCATGAACTGGATTCATTTGGTTTAACTGTGATAACAACATTTTGGCCTCTAAGTGTTTTTATCAATTCTGGATCTTCCGGAGCGAAAGTGGAGAAATATGTGTTGTCATTGAACGTGCCCTGGATATTTCTATCCTTGATTTCTACTTCTCTTATTTTATTCCCTTCCAAATTATTCAAAAATTCACTGTAATTAATCTTTTTTATCGGTTTTTGTGTAACATCTCCCAGATAAAATACTGATATAGCTATTGCCATAATAACAAGCCAGATACTTAAGTTTTTATAGAATTTGTTCATTGAATTACCTCGATTTAGTGTTCAAAACCGTAATTATATATAATATTTTCAATTATTACAATAAAATAATAATTTTTCATCAATTTTTTCAACAATTAATTTTTGAGGAAGATTGATTTTTGCCTTTTTATTTCTTAAAATTTTTTGTATGGCTGCTATGTGCCCAAAATTTATATTGTATCCAAAGGTAAATTTCCTCGAATAGAATTGAAGGATGCGGGCTTGTACTACAGGGTGAGTTTTTAATAACTTTTTACTATTTATTGATAAAAATTTTCCAGTAGTTTCCTGTAAAATAAGTTTTTCCGCGGTTTTTTTTGAAATATTTTCCAGATATTCATTTTCTAAAGCCCAAATTTTTGCCATATCATTTAGGCGTTCTTTAATCTGCGGTTGATAATTTTTTTCCAAAAAAGGAATTAATTTTAACCTGATTTTATTCCGCATATAAACTGTTTTTTTGTTTGAACTATCTTCACGGAAAGATACTTTTTCTTTTTTTAAAAAGTTCAGTATTTGCTTCCGGGATATTGAAAGCAGGGGATGGATTAATTGGATTTCCGATGTTAATGGCCTATTCCCGGATATCCCCGATAACCCATGCTTGCCGCTTCCTCTTAAAAATTTCATCAAAATAGTTTCAGCCTGGTCGTCAGCTTGATGTGCCATGGCAATTTTGTTCGCTTTATATTTTTGCGCTATTTTTGTGAAATATTTTAACCTGATTTTTCTCGCGCCGTTCTGTATTGAATTATCGGATTTTTTTAAGGTATTTTTATCTGCGGAATGAAGAGAAAAAGGCAGTCTGAGCTTATTTGTTAAATCCTTACAAAATTTTTCATCTTTATCTGAATCACTTCCACGCAGGTGATAATTAATATGGGCCGGAAAAAGTGATAGGTTATATTTATTTTTAAGTTTATTTAGAAGAATAATTAGGGCGATTGAATCCGGCCCGCCGGATAAACCTACTACTATTTTGTCACTATGCTTTATTAATCCGGAATTAACTATTTTTTCAATCAGTCTTTTTTCTAACATTGAAACATTTTATTAAAAAATTCCCGTCAATTCTCCTTTCCCAAAAGGGGAATTGAAAATTTTTTGGTAGCGGTGGTAGGAGTTGAACCTACGACAACACGGGTATGAGCCGAGTGCTCTAACCAACTGAGCTACACCGCCATGTACCAGACCCTTGACTTTGTCAGGGGCTCGGTACATGGCACCGCCATAAATATAAAAAAGTCACCAAGTCACCAGCGCACCAAGCCACCAGTGGGGAGCTCAACTGGTGACGTGGTGATCTGGTGTACTGGTGACCTCTCTTCGACTTGTAATTTCTTAAATTTGGTTGCGGGGGCTGGATTTGAACCAGCGACCTTCGGGTTATGAGCCCGAAGAGCTACCAGGCTGCTCCACCCCGCGATTATCTGTGTAAAAAATATAATTATATACTAAGATTTTGTTTTGTCAAGTAATTATACTATTTTTTGGGAAATTTATTGACAAAAAGATGATTTTGGATATAATTACACAGAAGTCACAAGTGGTAAGTCACACGTCACAAGTATGATCCTTCGTGACGTGTGACCTTCCTCAACTTGTGACTTTCTGGGGGCTGTAGCTCAGTTGGGAGAGCGCTTGAATGGCATTCAAGAGGTCGTCGGTTCGATCCCGATCAGCTCCACCACCCTACGCTAAAGCTTCGGGTGGTTTCCAACCACCCAGAGTTTTAACGTCGGGTGGTCTTTGGCCACACGGAACTTTAAAGTAGGGTGGTTAACAAAAGATATTTAATTTGGAGATAAACTTTGGAAAATAATTGTCCTTTTGAGAAAATAGAAGCAAAATGGCAAAAGAAATGGCAAGCTAGCGGCCAGTTTAAAACGGAAGAAAAAAATAAGCGGGAAAAATATTATGTCTTAGAAATGTTTCCGTATCCATCAGGGCGGATACACATGGGGCATGTCAGAAATTATACCATTGGGGATATTATTGCCAGATATAAAATTATGCAAGGATATAATGTCCTTCATCCGATGGGTTGGGACTCGTTCGGCCTGCCTGCCGAAAATGCAGCTATCAAAAATAATATTCCGCCGGCGAAGTGGACCAGTGAAAATATTGATTTTATGAGGTCTCAGTTAAAAAGATTGGGCTTCAGTTATGACTGGGGAAGGGAGATAAATACATCTTCTTTAGAATATTACAGATGGAATCAGTGGATTTTCTTGAAATTTTTTGAAAAGGGGCTGGTATATCGTAAAAAATCCGCTGTTAATTGGTGCCCTTCGTGTAATACCGTTTTGGCAAATGAACAAGTGGTGGACGGTCTGTGTTGGCGGTGTCAAAATGAAGTAGTCCAAAAAGATATTGAACAATGGTTTTTGAAAATAACAGCCTATAGCGACGAATTATTGGCTGATCTTGAAAACCTAAAAACATCGTGGCCCGAACAGGTAATTGTAATGCAGAGTAACTGGATTGGGAAAAGCCAGGGAGTTGAAGTTAAATTTCCCCTTAGAGATATTAAAGAAAGCCTTGTTATTTTTACAACCCGGCCTGATACTATTTGTGGTGTTACTTTTATGGTTTTGGCGCCGGGTCATCCAATTCTTGAAAAACTGATTAAAGAAAAACCTCAGGAAAAAGAGGTAAGAAATTTTATCGCAGAAATAAAAAAGGAGGATTTAACCGTCGGGACATCCTTAAAAAAAGAAAAAAAGGGAATTTTTACCGGGTCTTTTGCTATTAATCCGGTGACAAAAGAAGAAATTCCGATATGGGTAGGAAATTTTGTTTTAATGGAATACGGCACGGGTGCTATTATGTCTGTGCCGGCGCACGATGAAAGGGATTTCCAATTTGCGAAAGAGTATGGTCTTCCAATAAAAGTTGTTATTCAAAATAAGGAGAAACCTCTCGAATCTGATAAAATGACAGGCGCGTATGAAGGCGAGGGAACGCTGGTAAATTCTCTCGCCTTCGATAATCTTGCCAGCTTATCTGCAAAAGAAAAGATTATTCAGTGGCTGGAGAAGAAAGGCCTTGGCAATAAAAAGGCGGTTTATCGTCTTAGGGATTGGGGAATTTCGAGGCAAAGATATTGGGGGACTCCTATTCCTGTTATTTATTGCCATAAATGCGGGGTTGTGCCTGTTCCAGAAAGGGACTTGCCTGTTAAACTGCCTTTGAACGCGGTATTTTCAGGAGCGGATGCGGATTGCCCAAAATGCGGCGGGGAAGGGAAAAGAGAAACCGATACGATGGACACCTTTTTTGACTCTTCATGGTATTATCTCCGATTTACAAGCCCAAAAGAAAATAAATTTCCATTTGATAGAAAAGCTGTAGAATTTTGGATGCCGGTTGATCAATATATCGGCGGGATTGAACATGCCATTTTGCATTTGCTTTATTCCCGCTTCTTTACCAAGGCAATGGCTGACGCCGGCCTTTTTGATATTCGTGAGCCGTTTAAGAATTTATTAACACAAGGAATGGTAATAAAAGATGGTTATAAAATGTCAAAATCCCGCGGGAATACAGTTGATCCTGACAATATTCTTAGCCATTATGGGGCAGACGCCGCGAGATTATTTATACTTTTTACCGCGCCTCCTGAAAAGGATTTAGAGTGGAGCGATGAGGGAGTAGAAGGAGCTGTCCGTTTTATTAATAGGGTATGGAGATTGGTTAACCGGTATATTACAATCCGTGACAATGATTTTATTTCAATCCAAAAAGATTTGAACCTGGAAAAAGAAGAAAAAAAGTTAACTAATATTCTTAACAAGACAATAAAGAAGGTTACTGAAGATATTGATGGCAGGTTTCATTTTAATACAGCTATCAGCAGTATAATGGAATTGGTAAATGAATTATATCTTTTTGATGACATAATGGTTGAAGAAATAAAACAAAAGCCGATTTATTTCGACACTATAAAAGGGTTAGTTTTAATGTTGGCTCCATTTACGCCGCACCTTTGTGAAGAATTGTGGGAAAAATTAGGTTCACGCACGAGTATTTTAAAAGAGGCTTGGCCAAAATTTGACAGTAAAGCGCTAATAACCGAAGAATATAATTTAGTTGTTCAGATAGACGGGAAAGTCCGCAGCCGTATTTTGCTGTCTGTTAATTTAAAAGAAAGGCAGATTAGAGAAAAAGTTTTATCTGATGAAAAGGTCAAAAATTGGCTAACCGGAAAAAGTGTAAAAAAAGTTATACTGGTTCCTAAAAAGTTAATGAATATTGTGACAGACGTCGTCCCCGCGGAAGCGGGGAACCAGAAATAAGAAGACTGGATTCCCGCCGGATTTTATTCTCGTGGAAACGGGGGCGGGAATGATGCAATAGAATGAAAGGGTCTTTTTATATGAAAAAGATATTGCCGTTACTTATAATTTTGTGTTTTGCTCTTTTGCAGTTAAGCTGCGTGCCCAAAGAGTTGACCGAAGAGGAAAGGATTATTAATAATAAAAAGGCCGAAGATCTTTTTATATCGGGACAAAATTATAAGAAGGAAAAAAGGTACTGGAAGGCAAGAAGAAAATTTAACAAGGTGATTGATAAATATCCTGAAAGCGATTATACCGATAAGGCCGCGTTTGAGATCGCGGAGGTTTTTAAAGAGGCGAAGAGTTATTGGCGCGCCTATGAAAAATACCAGAAGGTTGCGAATGATTTTCCGTCGACTCGTTTAATGCCGCAGGTGGCAGAGAGGCAAATTGAAATAGGAAATTATTATTGGGACAAAGACAAAAAATATGAGGCTGTTGAAATTTATAAAAAGGCGTTGGAAAATGATCGTTTTGGAGAATTGGCGGCAGACATTCAGTATAAGTTAGCAGGTTATTATTTTGAATACGCGAGGGATTATAAGGGATTATTAAAATCTATTTATAAAGAAGATAATTTTGAGGAAAGCATTTTAGAATATAAAAACGCGCTGGCGAATTATCCAAATCATTCGTTAAATGTGTTGGCGAAATATCGTCTTGCTTTGGCTTATTATTATACCAGCCGGCCTTGGTATAATGATCAGGAAAATACCGAAGAGGCAATCAGCGCGTTTCAGGATGTGTGGACGGAAAATGGTGCAGATGAGTTTATGGATGATATAAGAGAAAAGACAACAGCCCTTTTTGATAAAAAAGCGGAGAGTGAATACAAAACTGGAGAGTTTTATTTAAAACAGCATTTATTGAAGTCTGCGCGGATTTATTACTATAGTGTTATTGGAAATGATTATTCGAAATTATGGAATAGTAAAGCGTATTTTGGGTTAGGGGAGAGCGATTTTAAAGAAAAGAAATGGAATGACGCAAAAGAGAATTATGGGAAATCTGTTTCTGAAAACCCTGAATCTGTTGATAAAAAACTATTACAAAATAGGTTTAAAACGATAGAGGAAAAATTGACGAAGTGAGGAATCTTGAATTTTTCGCTATGACAATTATTATGGAGATTTTTTTAGGTGAAAAACAAAATTATTGATTGGATAAAAGAGCAAGTAATAGCAGCTAACACAGGCGGTATTGTCATAGGTCTAAGCGGCGGGATCGATTCAAGTGTGGTTGCCGGCTTGTGTAAAGAAGCTGTAGGGAAAGATAATTTATTAGCTTTGATTATGCCTTCTCATAGTCAAAAAGGAGATATGGCTGATGCTTTGTTTGTGGCTCAAAGCCTTGATATAAACACTAAGGCCATTGATTTATCGGATACGTACGATAAATTAAAAAATATTTTACCCGAGGCGAATAATTTGGCGAATGCAAATTTAAAACCGCGTCTTAGAATGCTGGTTTTGTATTATTTCGCGAATAAACTGAATTATTTGGTTTGCGGCACAGGCAATAAGTCAGAACTTATGGTAGGTTATTTTACTAAATATGGTGACGGCGGAGTAGATATACTTCCTATCGGGAATTTGTTAAAAAGAGATGTCCTCGCTCTGGCAAAGGAATTGGGGATTCCGGAAAAGATTGTTACAAAGCCGCCGACAGCAGGCCTTTGGCCGGGACAGACAGATGAAGGCGAAATGGGTATAACTTATGGTGAGCTTGATGATATTTTAGAGCGAATAGAAAACAAAAGGCCGCAGATTGCGGCAAAAGATAAAGTTGAGAAAGTAAAAGAGATGATAGAAAAATCTGGACATAAAAGAATTGGAGCAAAAGTTTATCGATAAAAACAACAGTTTTATATGGGCGAATTCATGTATTCGCCAGCTTGTTGTTATTTCGAACGCAGTGAGGAATCTGAATATAAGATTTCTCACTTCGGTCGAAATGACAAAGTGGTCGGTTGAAATGACAAGGTGGTCGGTCGAAACAACAATTGAAGCTTTTTAACATTACCTAATGATGAAAGGGGAAACACATGGCTAAGAAGACAAAGGCTGATATATTGGGTCTTATCAAAGAAAATAAGGTTAAATTTATTAAATTGTGGTTTACGGATGTGTTGGGCTTTTTGAAAGGGTTCGCGATTACTATTGATGAATTGGATCGTGCGCTTGAAGATGGAATGGGTTTTGACGGATCTTCTATTGAAGGTTTTGCCAGAATAGAAGAGTCCGATATGATCGCCCGGCCGGATATTGAAACGTTTAAAATTCTGCCATGGCGTTCTGGAGAAGATTATAACGTGGCTGCGATGTTTTGCGATATTTATGAACCGAGCGGCAAGCCGTTTGAGGGCGACCCGAGATATGTTTTGAAACGTAATATCGAGAGGGCGCAAAAAAAAGGATTTACATATTATGTGGGCCCCGAATTGGAATATTTTTATTTCAATGGCAGTAAAATGCCTCAGCCGCTGGATCAAGGCGGGTATTTTGATTTAGCGCCGTTAGATGTCGCTCAGGATTTAAGAAGGGACACAATTATAACTTTGCAGTCTTTAGGGGTTGATGTTGAATACAGCCATCATGAGGTTGCGGCAAGCCAACATGAAATAGATTTGAGATACGATGACGCGCTTAAAATGGCTGACAATGTAATGATTTATCGTTTGGTGGTTAAAGAAATTGCGCGTAAAAACGGTGTATATGCGACGTTTATGCCTAAACCTTTATTTGGTATTAATGGTTCGGGGATGCATGTGCATCAATCTTTATTCCAGGGATCAAAAAATGCGTTTTTTGACGAAAAAGGGCAGTATCATTTGTCAAATGTCGGGCAGTCTTATACCGCGGGATTGTTGAAACACGCTCCGGAAATCACATCCATAACAAGCCAGTGGGTAAATTCATATAAACGATTGATTCCGGGATATGAAGCGCCTGTTTATATCTGTTGGGCGCAAATGAACCGATCGGCTTTAATTCGTATTCCTATGTATAAACCAGGGAAGGAAAAGGCAACTCGTATTGAATACAGGTCTCCTGACCCGGCGTGTAATCCTTATCTCGCGTTTTCAGCAATGCTTGCCGCGGGATTGGAAGGTATTGAAAAAAATTATAAATTAGCCGGGCCTGCGACTGATAATATTTATCACATGACTGAAAAAGAAAGAATAGACGCAGGTATAAATTCTCTGCCTGAAGATTTACTTGAGGCGATAAAAATTGCCGAGAAAAGCAAGTTAATTAAAGAGTGTCTGGGAGAAAAGGTTTTTGAATATTTTATCCGAAATAAGAAGATGGAATGGGATGAATATAAAATGCAGATTACACAATATGAAGTAAATAAGTATCTGCCGATATTGTAGGGGCGAATCCATGTATTCGCCCGTTTGTTGTCATTCCGAGCGAAGCGAGGAATCTTATACTAATGGTTATTTACAGATGAAAAAAAAAGCAAGTTATCAGATATACATCAAACAAATTGAAGCGCTTTCAAAGATTGCAAATCTTATTACGTCGGGTTTGTATCTGGAAGAGCTTTTGCGACTCGTTGTTCAAGTTACCGCCGAAATAATGTCTTCTAAAATTTCTTCCTTGATGCTTTTAGACCCTCAAAAAAATGAGCTTATTGTGAAGGCAACCCAATCTATTTCAGAAGAATATAATACAAAAGCTAATATAAAACTAGGAAAAGGTATCGCGGGCATTGTTGCTCGGGATAACAAGTGTATATGTGTTTTAGATGTGAA
>JBDROR010000173.1:0-11292 GCA_043809805.1 bacterium | reverse complement strand
AAGAAAAAAATGATTTCAAACTTTCTATTTCGTGAAATTCAGGCTGATCGAAAACATTGATGTCCCCTGATGCGTAAATCGGTTCATTATTTTCTGCTTTTTTTATCTCTGAAAGTATACGCGCCAATTCCTTAAACACATAACGGCCTTCTTCATCTGAATAATTTTCTCTTAGCAAGACATCTCTCGCATCCATAATTTCCGAATCCATTAAATTCCGATGCATCCATTCATTCCATTGATGAACATTCTGAACATCCACGTCTTTTTTCACCACAATCACTTTATCTTTGACCTGAACAATATCCGTAACCAGAACAACCAGAATCTTCCTTTTACCTAAAAGTATAAATTCCACATGGCGAAGTTTAATATTTCCATCCGATGGAATAAATACCAAACTTGTATAATGCGTAATCTCTGAAATTATTTCCGACGCCTTTTTTACAATATCATTCAAATTGGAAGAATGGGCTCTTTCAAAAGACGAAAGATACTTTTTATCTCTTCTATCAATGCCCGGCAGTTCCATCAATTCATCAACATAAAATCTATATCCCTTATCCGTCGGGATCCGGCCGGCAGACGTATATGGCTGCCAAATATAATCCAATTCCTCCAGTCCGGCCATAATAATCCTTATTGAGGCCGAACTTAACTTCTGGCCGCAGCAATCCACCAATTTATTTGAGGCAATCGGTTTGCCTTTCTCAATATAATTTTGGACTATCGCGTTTAAAACCTTTTCTTGTTTTGTTCCAAGTTTTTCCATTAGATCAGGCCCTGATTAGCAGTCTTAACCCCAGACTGCTAAAATATAATAACACAATTTTTGTTGTTGTCAAGAAATTTTTTCTATTATATACTGTCCCCCTCTTTGGAAAAGAGGGGTTAGGGGAGATTTGGAAACAGTTTTAAAAAATCCCCCTTAATCCCCCTTTTCCAAAGGGGGAATAAAGGAGTGTTCCCCTTTTTCAAATGAGAAAAACAAATTTTGCCAAATCCAAGATAATTAATTTATTATGCGAAAAATAAAAATCATCTTAAATCCTAACGCCGGGAAAAACCGTAGGGGCGGTTCACGAACCGCGCTTACTAAAATTATTGAAGCGCTAAACGAAAAAAATATCGCGTTTGAAGTTGTGCCTACTAACTTTCCGGGCGAGGCAAAAATTCTCGCCAAAAAGGCGTCCGAAGATAAAACGCTGGGTTTGCTTCTGGTGATTGGAGGCGATGGGACAATCAATGAAGCTATAAACGGATTAATAAATTCAGATCTCCCTTTGGGAATAATCCCGGCGGGCAGTCTGAATTGCGCCGCAAGAGAAATGGGAATTTCGTCTAATCCTAAAAAGGCTATTTATCAACTCTTAGACGGAGACGTTAAAACTATTCATCTTGGGAAGATTGCTTTTAATAAAAATCCCCCTATTTCCCCCTTTGGGAATCCCCCTTTTCCCCCTTTGCCAAAGGGGGATATAGGGGGATTAAAGGGGGATTTACAGGTGAAAGAACGTTACTTTTTGCTAATGGCAGGAATCGGCCTAGACGCGAAGGCTGTAGTTGACTTTAACCCGAGACTTAAAAAAATTATCGGGCCATTGGCTTATGTCTGGTCCGGATTAAAACAAATTTTTACCAAAAACCACCCAATCTTAAAAATTGAGTCAAGCCCCGCCCCATGTGTTTCAACACAGGTTTCCGAGGGAAAATGCCATTTGGAACCTACATGGGGCGGGGCAAGCCAAAAAATAATCAACGGTTATTCCTGCGTAATCAATAAACTAAAAACTTACGCGTGGTTTAATTTCGCGCCGGAGGCAGGAATCGAAAAAGACTTTTTCCAAATGTTCATATACAAAAAAAACGACATTTTATCGCTGATTCGTTATGGCATTGGAGGCATGTTTGGCTGGCACCGCCATGTACCGAGTCTCGATCGAAGCTCGAAGCCTGGTACATGGCACCGCAAATTTTCCGATGTCGAATCCCATTTAGTAAAAAATGTAAAGATAACCTCGAACGAAACGGTTTACATTCAGGCGGACGGTGAGGCCGCCGGGATACTTCCGGTAGAAATATCAATTATTCCAAACGCAATAAAAATCTTATTGCCGAAGTAGGGGCGACCGGCCGGTCGCCCGTATGTTGTCATTCCGAGCGGGAGCGAGGAATCTATTGTAGGGGCGCAATTTATTGCGCCCAGTCTTGTAGGTTGGGTTGAGGAACGAAACCCAACAAAAAAAGGAAACAAATAAACTATCGGAGATCAATAGACAGAAATTGTTGGGTTTCGCTAGCTCAACCCAACCTACTGGTGACTAATTCCCCTCTTTAGAAAAGAGGGGTTAGGGGAGATTTGAAAACAGTTTTAAAAAATCCCCCTTAATCCCCCTTTTGCAAAGGGGGAGAATTTAAATAATTGAATACTTTCTTTTATTATGATACCATGCCGATTATGGATCAAAACAATTCTATTTCCATTCTCATGGCATTTTCCGCGGGCGTGCTTTCCTTTGTGTCTCCCTGCGTCCTTCCGCTTATACCCGGTTATATTTCAATTATTACGGGGTTATCATTTGACGAATTAAATACTTCAAACGAAGAATATAAGGCTAAAATCTTTATAAATACTTTATTTTTTGTCCTTGGATTCAGTACCGTTTTTATTCTTTTGGGAGCATCTGCGACATTTTTAGGACGGCTGATTTTCCGTTATTCCAATTCAGGCATAATAAGATATGTCTCCGGCACCTTGATTATAATTTTTGGAATACATTTTACAGGTTTAGTTAAATTAAATTTCCTGAACAAAGAAAAAAGAATTTTCGCGAATAAAAATATTGTAAGGGCACGGCACGCCGTGCCCCTACTAGGAGTTTTTTTAATAGGCGCGGTATTTTCTCTTGGATGGACACCCTGCATCGGCCCTATTTTGTCCTCTATCCTGCTTTACGCGAGCACCAAAGAAACTATGATGGACGGATTAATTCTTCTTTGCGCTTATTCGATGGGATTAGGAATACCGTTTATTATAACCGGGGTAGTCTTCAGTAAATTTTTAAAATTGTCCGGCACAATAAAAAAACATTACCGATGGATAAAAGTAACAAGCGGCGCGGTGTTGATTTTAATCGGGATATTGATTATAACTAACAATTTTCAGAGGTGCTCTTTCTGGATTATGACTATTTTTCCATAAAATCCCCCTAAATCCCCCTTTTACAAAGGGGGAAACGTCTAAAAATCCCCCTTTTGCAAAGGGGGAATAAAAGGGGGATTTAACTATCTTTCCATAATATAATAAACGCCGTAAAAAATCCCAAAGATAAACCCGGAAATTAAGCCGGACAAAGTTGTGAAAAACAAGTGCCCGCGGTAAATTCCTATCCAATAGCTTAAACCTCCGGAAACTATGGCGGCTAAAATTCCAATTCCCGCGACAATCAAAAAACTAGTTAGTTTGCTTCGATTTTTTTTCATTATTTAACTCCCAAAATAGTTGGGTTTCGCAAGCTCAACCCAACCTACAATGCTCCTACCCACCCACGCAGGCTAAAGCCTGCGGCTACCACTTCCTTCCCCCACTGACGACTGACGACTATCAACTGACAACTAACGACTAATACTGTCCCTGCAAATGACACTTTCTACACAATGGATAAAAATCAAGTTTAGTCGGTTTATAAATATAACCCCCTTCTTTATCAATATTCCCTTTTCCCGCTTCCAACACATACGCCCCTGAAGAATTCTCAGCCGAATGTACACTATGGCAGCTCTCACAAACCAGATGTTTGGGCGCGCCGGGAGTTTGATCCCATTTAACCACATTCCCTTTATTATTGACATACTCTCCATCCTGCCAACCTGCAGGATAATCACAAGGCAGCATAAAAACCTCGTCCTGAACTATCATTGGATCAAAAATATTCAATTGTTTATTGTTCCCTCCCAAAATATCGCCCATTACAGGATGAGAACCGGAAGGATAATGGCAAGCGCCGCACATCTGCGAACGGTCATTTTTATCGAGAAGCAATCTATCTTCATCTTTGGAATCAGAAAGCCCGGCCGCGGCTCCATGAGGAGTATGACAGCTCTGACATATAATATAAGGATATTTTTTAAGCTCGTCATAGCCGTCTCTTTTGGGATCTCCATCAGGCCCGCCGATATGGGTATATTGTCTGGAAAACGACCATGGTTCATTTAATTCACGATAATCATTAACATGTGTTGTCCCCAGCCAGTCGGCATGATCCTCTTTTTTAATGGTTACCCATTCCGCCGTAAGCTCATTTCTATTTGTGGTTACATCGCCTATATAATGGGAACCTAACCTAACCGTATCAAAATCCTCTATCGGATCCTTACTTTGAGTTGTATCCAATCCCTCAAAGTAATACACGCTTGGATTGTGAGGCTGTTTCTCATTGGTATGGCAGGCCTCGCAAAGCTCGGAATTATTATCCGGAATAGCTAAAAGATAATTATCCCGGCCCGTATGCGCCAAATGGCACGTCCGGCAGACTACTTTATTATCCACCAATTTCACTTTTGAACGAATATTTTTTATTAACGCCCCTTCCGTATTTATTAACGAGTCCCTGATACTCATTTTAAACTCGTCCCGGCTTATCATTGGAACATTTACCGGATGGCTTACTCCCCAAACCTTTTCAGTAGCCTTCATGTGTGTCCCCATTTCTTCACTGATTGGATTTAAAAAATTATTATAATCATTATACTTAGGCGGGCGGGCGTGACAATCTTCGCAAAAAGTATCTGAAGAACCGGCCCGCAATATCGGGGAACCGGATCTAGCGCCGTGAGGATCATGACAACTCATACAAACCAAATATTCACCCATAGTTCTTTCCTCATTGGCCGGTAAAGTATTCGGATCTCCCGATTCTTCATAATCCACCCATGGTGTCCTGTCAACCGCGTTAAAAGGATAATGAATGGACAACGGTGTCCCTTTTCCCTCCCCAAATTCATATTCGGTGTACGGTGTTATATTTGAAGAAAAATTATCATTTGTGGGTGTTGGAAAATTATTTACAGGATGTGTCCATTTATCCATAGCTGTATCAACAGATGGATTCCCGCCTTCGCGGGAATGACGGAAAGGCGCGCATATTTCCGTATGGCATTTTTCACATAACAAACTTTCTCCGGGAACATTAACGGCAGTATCATTATTTACCGCCAACAACGGGCCAGCCCGCAACGGTGTCTTGTCAATATATAAACCATCCTGAACAGGTTCCGATCCATGAACCTGATGACAAGTCATACATATCACTCCCCCCTGTGTCCAGGAAGAAAGATGTCCGCCTAACACGCCTTTTGGCCGGGTAAAAACAGTATCTATATTTTCCTTTGTAACGGAATAGCCTACAGGATGAGACCCGGCACTTTCTCTTTGCTGATGACAGGATGAACAAAAATTTTCATAATTTGTGGAATCACCTTCGTCATGAGAGGAATCATACATTGGCAGTCTGACAAAACATCCGTTGACATTATCATGAGGATTATGGCAGGTAGTGCATTGAAGATTTTTATCTGTATTGGTATTTTCAACATTCGAAGGTTCAATCTTCGCAAAACTGACCGGATGATTTGCCCGTTTAACATTAAACACAGTAAAAATCTTATTCGCCTTCGTTCCAGCCAGATTCGTTCCATGACATACATAACAAGCGCTGGAAACAATTCCAAATTCTCCGTAATCTTTTTCCCTTGGTTTATAAGGCCAAATTTGATAACCAACCGCACTGTGCGGGATATGACAATAAGAGCAAACGCCGTCTAATTCAATACCTCCGGCCCATTCAGAATTAACCTCCAGATTGTGTACTGTTTCGACTACACCGGCAGCGTAGAGCAACGACGGAGACAGTAAAAAAATTATAAAACTAATTTTCACTAAATATTTCATAAGACATTCTTATTATATTGTCATTTAGGCCAACCAACTTGTCATTTCGACCGAAGGGAGAAATCTTTCTTCCGTAGGGGCAGCCCTGCGTGGCTGCCCTCTTTTATTAGGGCGACCACATAGGGTCGCCCCTACAATAGATTCCTCGCTCCCGTTCGGAATGACAACAAAGGCGTTCGGAATGACAATGAAGCCGCTCGGAATGACAACACACAACTCACCCCCACACTAACGCAGGCTAAAGCCTGCGGCTACCACGAATCTATCATCCCCTGCAAATGACACTTATTGCACAAAACCTGATGATCGCGATAAGGCGGCCTTTTATTAAACCAGCCATTGCCTTCCGGAACAGAAGGAAGCGCGGCAGAATCTCCTCCCGCTTCCATAATAAACGCCCCGCCAAGCGAATACGCGTTATGCGCGGCATGACAGCTCTCACAAACCATCACCGGATTGTTATTATTAGCCGTGTCAGGATAATCCGCAGGCATAGTCCATCCTTCAAGATATAATTCCGACTCATATCCAACAGCATGTTTCGAATTTCTCGGATTTACCGGCTGGTTCGTACGGGTAACAATCGCATCCAGCACCGGATGACTTCCTTCGGGATAATGACACTCTGAACAAAGCTGAGACTCAGTATTAGGGGTTAAAAGCAGCCGGCTTAAATTTGCCCCGTTATCGCTGGCCAGTCCCTTAGCCGCGCCGTGAGGAGTATGGCAAGACTGACAGATTATCACTGTCCCGCCCGATCCGCCTACATGCGAAAATTGATTAGAACCGGCCCACGGAGCATTATAATCATTATCAACATAAGCGGTAGCCAGCCAATCACTTCTATCTACGGTATCATAAGCGGAAAACGCATCATATTTATATCTATCAGGAGTCACATCGCCAATAAAATGGCTTCCCAATCTTGGGGATTCACGGGTTTCATTTGTCTTTCCGTCAGGATAAACTTCACTCGGCCCCTCAAAATAATACACGCTTGGATTATGAGGCTCATCAGAATATGTGTGACAACACTCGCATATTTCCGAATTTCTATCGGTTACCGTCAACAGCCTTTCATTCACTGCCGAGTGAGGAGAATGACAGGTCCTGCATGTAATGTAGCCATTTTCCAATTTAAGGGCCTTTTGTATCCCGGTTATAAAAACTCCCGGGGAGTCATATATCTCTAAAGATTCCACAATCGCCATTTCAAACCCATCTTTGTTCCTAAACATAAACGGGCCTGCTCTTACTTTCGCTCCATTCCTCCAGAGATTAATACCAACCGTATCTACCGGATGATTTTCTCCTGCAACCGGCGCGCTATTATGACAATCTTCACAGAAATTTTCCGACGAACCCTCGCGTAAAAGCGGCGTACCGGCTCTGGCCCCATGCGGGTCATGACAACTTATACAAACCAGATATTCTCCGGGAATTCTCTTGCCTTTACCCTGATGAACATTCGGTTCTCCCGACTCTTCATAATTAACCCATGAACCCGGCGGGTAATTTATAGCCAATGTATCCCCTGAAAAAGACACATTATCATTACTGCTTGTTCCCGGAGGATACCTATCCACAGGGTGAGAAAAATATGTAGTATCATTCATAAAAGGAGTTTTACCATGGCAGGACTCACAAAGAAGGCTTTGCCCGCCGGCTCGTCCGCCAACCTGGTGGAACGGGATATCAGTAGAATCAGGCTGTGACTTTATTCCATCATTGTCAATAACCAAAAGCGGGCCTGTATTCAACGGAGAACCATCGGTATATACGCCGTCCCGGCTTGCCGGCGCGCCATGAGGGCTATGGCAGGTAACACAAATAATCCCTCCGGTTGTTCCATAAGATAAATGGCCGCCTGATAACCCAAACGAATTCGCGAAAATAGCGCTATCAATAAAAATACCCGGGATATTTTCACCGGTTATATTTATACCAACCGGATGCGTCCCTTTATTTTTCGCGCCTTTTGAACTACTTTCTCTTTTTTGATGACAGTGTGAACAAAAATTCTGAAGTTCATTTTCATAATTGTAGCCGCCTTCTTCGGCAGAGGTATCAAACAGCAAGGCATTTAGAAAACGGCCTTTTCTATTATCATGAGGGCTATGGCAGGTAGAACATTCTATATCAGTTGTGTCTTCAACATGCGGCCAGTTACTTGCTACAAATTTTTCATATAACCAATTTGTTTCTTCAACATTAGGTTCAGCATTATTCGCGCGCACCACGGGATGGTTATCTTTTTTTAAATCAAAAACAGTAAAAGACTTATTGGCCCGCGTCCCGGACCGGTTTGTTCCATGGCAGGAATAACATAAATTCCCAATTTTTCCAAATTCTTTTGTTTCTATCTCATACCGCCATAGAACCGGGCCTTTAGCGCTATGAGGAACGTGACAATACGCGCAAACGCCTTCAAACTCGCCGCCTCCGGCAAACTGCGCATTAATCTCCTGGTTATGGACAGTCTCAACGATACTTGCCTTAACATTAAAATTTAACAATACTATAAGTAGAAAAACAAGTAAACATTCGTATTTCGTATTTCGTATTTCGTCGTTCGTCGCCAGTATCTCGTCCCCCACAACTCACCCCCACAACTCGGCTCATAACACACCACCAAACAAGGCTGGATTCCCGCTTTCGCGGGAATGACGGAAATAGTTCTCATTGCTGTCATTTCGACCGCACAATTCTGTCATTTCGACCGAAGGGAGAAATCTTTCTTAAATAAATCCCCCTTTTATTCCCCCTTTGTCAAAGGGGGACATAGGGGGATTTTCCCCTATAACAGATTCCTCGCTCCCGCTCGGAATGACACACAACTATCGACTAACGACCAACGACTATTTCTTGAATTTCCAGACGGATATCCGATGCCTTAAAAGTTCAGAAATATAAACACGGTCTTTCCTTGCGGCAATACCTCCCACCGTAGTCAAATCCATACGGCCGCCTTTTTCATCCGAAAGCGCGAAAAGGAATTTTCCTTCACGGTCAAAAACCTGAATGTTGCCTTTGGCAATATCGGCAACATACACCCGATCCATTTCGTCTATAGCTATACCTGATACCTGCCCAAAAAGCCCGGCTACATCCCCCTGTCCGCCAAATTCAGTCAGGAAATTTCCTGTATCATCGAATCGATAAATCCGGCTGATAATCCCGCACGACACATAAACCTCATCGTGGCTGTTAACCGCTATATAAGCGGGCCTGACCAACCCTCTTTGTTCTCCATTTATTTCAAAGACAGTAACAATAAATTTATAATCTCCATTTTTATCATGAACTTCCAACAGCTGGTCATCAACATCCGCCACCCAAACATTTCCCTCACTGTCAACCGCGACATCATTCGCCCCGGAGGGACTGTCTTCTTTTATTCCCTGGGGGCCGCGATGCCGGCCAGGCCTTAACTCAAACTTACTGATAAATTCGCCATCCGACGAAAAAATTTTCACCTGGTTCAGTATCGGGTCGGCCACATAAACTTTTCCTTCGGAATCAACACCTAAGCCATTAGGATCAAGAAATTCTTCATCTTCTCTGCCTTCCTTTCCAAACACAGAGACAAACTCTCCTCTATCATTAAATACCTGAATTCGGCGATTAACAGTGTCAGCTACATACACCATTCCATCTGAGGCGACCGCGACATCCTGAGGCTGGTTAAACTGAAGTTCTTCTTCCCCCTCCAGGGTATAAAGAAACAAGGTAGGCGCCGTCAAAAATTTTGCCTGGGCAAAGACGCCGGAGGCAGTAATAAGCACTAAGCCGAAAATAATCAACAAATTTTTACTTAGGTTTGGCAAATTTTATTTTCCCCCTCGAAATTTGTCATTTCGACCGATCACATTTGTCATTTCGACCACACATCTCTGTCATTTCGAACGAAGAGAGAAATCTTTCTTCAATTGGGCCCAGTATAAGATTCCTCGCTCCCGCTCGGAATGACAAACCAACCTGTCATTTCGAGCGAAGCTAGAAATCTTTCTTCCGTAGGGGCGTGATTTATCACGCCCTGATTTCTGGGCGCAATAAATTGCGCCCCTACCCACACTGGGCGTCATAAATGCCGCCCCTACAACAGATTCTCGGAATGACAAGTCTAATGAAAATCCCCTTGCAATTTCCCCAAACTCGCATCGTACTTCTCTTCAATCCCTCTAATACTATTTAGAGCAGATTTCACAAGATTGCTTTCCGGATATTTGTCAACCAGTTTTTTATATTCCTTGAGCGCCTGATCAAAATCATTCAGCCCTTCAACGCTGTAAAGTTTGGCAATTTTAAACTGAACATCATCCGCCAGATTACAATTCGGATACTCTTTTAAAATTCTTTTTCCTATCCCAATTTTTTTCACGGGATCCACCTCATTCTTAATATCTGCGTAAAGAGACAGCGGCTTCCTGTCAAAATCAGAATTTTCATTCAGAAACCGGACCGCGTCTTGCGCTAATGCTATCGCTCTTTTCCCAATCGACGAATCTTCTTTTTCAAACACCTCTATTATGTTTTTATAGCTCAACACCGCGTTGTCAAAATCTTTTTGCAAACTATAACTGTCGGCAATTTCGACATACGCCCTCGCAACATTTCTGCTTTTTGGGAACTTTTGTATAAACAAACGAAACAAATCTATCGCCTTTTTATAATCCTTTCTACCGGTATAATTATATTCCGCGATAGAAAAAAACTGGTCTTCTTTGAACTTAAAATTTTTATCTATTTCAAAAATCTTTTCAAAGTCCCAAATCGCGTCCTCTCCATCACCTTCCTTGTTATAAATTAACGCCCTATAAAACAATGCCTCAGTATTTTTGGGGTTTTCTTCTAAAATCTTATTAAATACTGCCAAAGAACTGTCATGCTCCTCCCTTGCAAAAAAATCCAGTCCTTTGTTTAATTCACTTTCCTGTGTTTTTCTACATCCTAATATGCAGGAAAACATAAACAACAACACTAAACAAATCTTAATGTCATTTCGACCGAAGGGAGAAATCTTTCTTATCAACTTCAATTTTTTCATCTCAAAATCTCCTTTTATATTGTCATTTCGAGCACACAATTTTATCAGTATAAGATTCCTCACTTCGTTCGGAATGACAGCACTCCGCACAACTTGTCATTTCGACCGTACAATTTTGTCATTTCGAACGTACCATTTTGTCATTTCGAACGTACCATTTTGTCATTTCGACCGAAGGGAGAAATCTTTTCCCGTAGGGGCGAGGCGGTGCCTCGCCCTCCCATTTCGGGCGACCCACCGGGTCGCCCCTACAGCTCGGCATGACAACGAGTTACCATTTCATCACACAACTTCC
>JBDROR010000172.1:0-2094 GCA_043809805.1 bacterium | reverse complement strand
GGCTCAAACTCTTTTTCAATAAAGGATACATATTCCTTAATTTCCTGAATATTTAATTTTTTACTTCGCATTATGCTTCTTACAACAACCGAACTTAAAACGAATTTTAAAATTGATGATAAATTTGTTTCAAAATCATTTTTCGGGCTTGCCTTTAAAAAGACCTCTATACTACTTCGGATCAGATTTATTCCCGCCTGTTTGAATGATTCCACATCTATACTTGAACTGGTCCAGGAATTTTCATGTACCCTGGACGTTACTAACGGCGCGTTTATATAAGCAACCTCCGGCAGTAAATAAGCCCTGATAAGAAGTGCGTATTCGGTATGTAATGCCGTAGGCCCGTCTGTCAGCGGTTGAACCCCGCCGATTTTCTTAAGGTAATCCGTATCGTAAAATCCGCAGCATCCCAACGCTTTTAACCTGCCGGACAAATATGCTTTAAGGAAATCTTTCCCTGAGAATAGTTTTGCCCGCAGGTCATAATTCTTTTTAAATTTATGGACAGAAGTACCATAAATAAGCGAATATGACGTAAACACGCATACCGGAAAATTAAATTTAATTAAAGCTGAATGAACCTCCTGAAGAAATTCCGGCGCACACGGGTCATCATCAAATTGCCATGAAAAATACTTGCCGTTTGCCATATTAAGCAAAGAATTCATGTTTTTAAGCTCACCTAGATTTTGAGAATGGTTAACAAACTTAATTCTTGGATCATTAATTCCCATAACATCAGCAGAAAGAATTTCTTTTATATAATCGTTCCCGACAATAACTTCAAAATCGGTAAAAGTTTGATCCAGAAGGGATAAAAGCGTCTGTTTCAACAGATCTTTTCTGTTGTAAGTTGTCACACCTATTGAAAATAAAGGTTTGTGAATGCTCATATTTTATTTGTTCCGGTAATATCGATCTTATCGTTTTTTGAAGATAACAGTACATTTTTCAGATGTTTCAAAGTCATTAAAGAATACTTTTTATTGTTTACGGTAAAAAACAAATAAACAATCCTTTTTATAAGCCTTAAATAATAAACATATTTTTCCGCTCCGGATTTAAAAGACTTCATAAAAATAGTTTCATATTTGAGTATGTTTTTATATCTTTCTTCATTCATGTATTTATCATAGTTCATTACGGACAAATCATGATCAATAATTGAATCGGTTACATAAACTTTACCACCCATATTATTAATAGTAATAAACAGCCACCGGTCTAAAAAGTCAAGCCAATAAAATTCGTCAAATCCTCCGATCTTTTGAACAAATGAAACTCTTACAGCAGTACCCGACCCGGTCGCAAATACCTTAAAATCGCAAATCCCTTTATGCCGCATATCAATTGGCCTTAACGTTCCTCCAAACAAATCCTTTGAAGGCGAAAACAAATTTTCTTTATAACGCAATTTTGGAACAACCGCGGCTACTGTATTATCTTTCTCAATACCGGAAATTTCGTGTATTAAATTATCAATAAAATCTTCGGGTAACGATGAATCCTGATCTAAAAGAAGCAACCAATCATAAGAAGCTGCTATCGCTTTATTGAAAGCGTAATTATATGCAGTCGCAAGGCCTTTATTTTTGGGATCGTGAATATATTGATATTTAAAAGGTATTGATAAACATATTTTTTGCTCTATTAGGCTGTTATCATACATAACAAGCTTGAAGTTTTTAAACGCCTTTGGATTTTTCGCGTAATTTCCCAGCAGGGAATTTAATGTTTTTGACTCTTCAATCTTGCAGTTATATACTATTAATATCGCGAATATATTCACTTCCATATCTACTTTATCCCGGGCATCGCTCCTTTAAGCAAATTAATAGTTTCTTCTACTGTTTTTTCGATACTTCCTTTTAGCTCAAAACCTTTTGACTTAATACGTTCATTAGAGACATTGTAAGACAGCTGATTCATAATTTTTGCATCTACATATTGTATAAAAATATCAGGAATATGTTTTTTAATAAAATCTATTATGGAATTAACTGTCAGATTTTCTGTTAAAACATTATATATACGATTATCAAACATATCATTTTTAATTATAAAATCAAACACTCTTATCGCGTCACTCAG
>JBDROR010000171.1:0-3846 GCA_043809805.1 bacterium | reverse complement strand
ATCATCGAAATAATTATTATAAAAATTAACGGGACTTCAGGAGAATGCCAGCTAAAAAAATCCATGGCTATCGGCTTTGGATTCTGAATACCTAAAACAACAAACAAAAGCACTAAAATAAATAGAAAAATTATTTTTAATGCCATTATTCCTCCTTGTGACAATGATCTGCACTACTCTGTCAGTTCGACCACACCACTTTTGTCATTTCGACCGCACCATTTGTCATTTCGACCGAAGGGAGAAATCTTTCTTCAATAAATCCCCCTATTTCCCCCTTTGCAAAAGGGGGATTAAGGGGGATTTGCCCCTACAACAGATTCCTCGCTCCCGCTCGGAATGACAACGTACGGGCGACTGGCCGGTAGCCCCTACAAATCCACTTTCCACTGACAACTACTATTAGAACATTTCAAATGTTTACCGGATTTATTAGTCTTTTCAAAAACATACACCGCCCCGCATACCGGACAAGGTTTTGCCACAGGCTTATCCCACGAGACAAACTTACACTCAGGATACTTGCCGCATCCAAAAAATATTCTGCCCTTCCTTGAACGCTTCTGAACTATCTTGCCTGAACATTCCGCTTCAGGGCAACTCATTCCAATTTCCTGCAATATCGGTTTTGTGGTTTTACATTCAGGATAATTGGAACATGCTAAAAACTTTCCAAAACGGCCCGTTTTAACTACCATGGATTTCCCGCAATTCGGGCAATTTTCTTCTGAGACTTCTTCTTTCGCCACCGTTTCATTCTTCTCATCCCACGATTTCGCGTTGCGGCAATTTGGAAAATTCGAGCACGCGAGAAACTTGCCGCGCCTTCCCCATTTCACGACCATTTCTCCATTACATTTCTCGCATATTATATCGGTAACTTTCTCCTGTTCCTTTTTAACATTTCTCATCGTCCCTTCAGCTTTGTTTAAATTCAAAAGAAAAATTTTGTAAAATTCTTCCAATACCTTTTGCCAAGGGACCTCGCCTTCTTCTATTTTATCCAGGCTGCTTTCCATATTGGCCGTAAAAGCAACCTCAATAACATCAGGAAAACTTTCCAATAACAATTCATTAACAATTTTACCCAATTCCACAGGGTAAAGTTTTTTTTCTTCTTTTTCAACATACCCCCTGTCCTGTATCGTCCCAACTATTGACGCGTAAGTGCTTGGACGGCCAATTCCTTTATCTTCCAATTCTTTTATTAAAGCGGCTTCTGTATACCGGGAAGGCGGTTTTGTAAAATGCTGGCCGGGTTTTACCTCCAATAATTTTAACAACTCATTTTTGGTTAAAATCGGCAGTTTGCCTGTCTTATTTTCATCATTATCATCTTTTTTCTCTTCATAAAGAATAGTAAAACCTTTAAATTTTTCCACCAAACCTGTCGCGCGCAATAAAAATCTTCCTGCTTTTATAATTACAGTCGTCTGGTCATAAACTGCCGGGCTCATTTGGCTCGCCGTGAATCTTTCCCAAATCAGTTTATATATTTTATATTGATCCTGCGATAAATATTTTTTAATATCATCCGGAATAAACCTGCAGGATACAGGCCTAATCGCCTCATGCGCGTCTTGAACATTCGCCTTTCCTTTACGTTTTATATTTTCCGTTAAAACATATTCATTTCCAAATTTTTCCTTAATAAACTCCGCTGTCTCCCTCACCGCGTCAGGCGAAACCCGGATTGAATCAGTCCTCATATAAGTGATGAGACCAATAGGGCCTTTTTCGCCTATTTCTAATCCTTCATATAAATTTTGGGCGACCAGCATCGTCTTTTTGGCGGAAAAGTTAAATCTGCGGGACGCCTCCTGCTGAAGGCTGCTTGTAATAAATGGCGGCGGCGGATTTTTTTTCTTTTCTTTAACATTAATATCCTCAACCAAATAATTTTCTTTTTTTAATTCCTCAACTATAGGCGTTACTTCATCTTGTTTTTTTAGCTCGCTTTTTTTGTTATCTATTTTATAAAGTTCGGCCTCGAATTCGTCGGTCGTCGGTCGTCGGTCGTCAGTCGTCGACAACCGGCAATGGATTGTCCAATATTCCTGCGAGACAAAACCTTCTATTTCTTTTTCCCGTTCACAGATTAAACGAACCGCTACGGATTGAACCCTGCCGGCACTTAGCCCCTTCCGCACATTTTTCCAGAGCAAAGGGCTGATTTTATAACCAACCAGCCTGTCTAAAATTCTCCTTGCCTGCTGGGCATTAACCTTATTAAGGTTTATTTCTCCCGGATTTTCAACACCGTGTAAAACAGCCCTTTTAGTAATCTCATTAAAATTTACGCGAAAAATCTTTGTCTTCTCATCCCCAAGCTCCTGAGCCAAATGCCACGCAATCGCTTCCCCTTCCCTGTCAGGATCAGGCGCCAGATAAACCGTTTTCGATTTTTTGGCCAGGGACTTTAACTCTTTCACAACCTTTTCTCTGCCCTTAATAATCTTATACTGCGGTTCAAAATTATTCTCCGCGTCAACGCCCAATTTTGTTTTCGGCAAATCTTTTATGTGCCCCATTGAAGATCGGACAATAAAATCCCCTCCTAAATATTTATTTATTGTTTTGGCTTTTGCCGGTGATTCTACGATAAGTAATTTTGACATAAACCCCCAAAAGCAGTTGTCGGTTTTCAGTTGTCAGTTGTCAGTTATTAGTATGAATCTGAAAACTGACAACTGACAACTGAAAACTGTCTACAATTGTTTCACAAACATCTTCCCCGCCATTTGCTTAACCAACCCCTTCAATTCCAACTGCGTTAAAACACTTAACACTTTCTGAATGGAATCATCCAATTCTCTGCGAATAAAATCAATATGCTTTGGTTCATCCGACAAAATTGAAATAACTTTCCTTTCATCTTCATTTACTTGTAATATTTTATTATCAACTAAATTGCCGATTTTTTCTTTATCAATATTAAATTCTTCCAAAACGTCAAAAATATTATCTGTTAATTTCGCCCCTTGTTTAATTAAAATATGCGCGCCCTTATTTTGGTCGGAAAAGGCCTTGCCGGGAACGGCAAAAACATCCCTCCCCTGCTCCAATGCCAATCCCGCTGTAATTAAAGACCCGCTTCTAAGCCCGGCCTCAACCACTATCGTGCCTTTTGTCAACCCGCTTATTATCCTGTTCCTCCTCGGAAAATTTTGGGCAAAAGGCCTCGCCGCCAGCGGGAATTCTGAAATAACCGCGCCATTTTCAGAAATACTTTCAGAAAGTTTACGATTCTCCGGAGGGTAAATAATATCCACCCCCGAACCCAATACCGCTACAGTCCTTCCTTTCGCTTTTAACGCGCCGCAATGCGCCGCCGTATCGATTCCTCTCGCCAAACCGCTTACGATAGTAAACCCGCATTTAGCCAAATCAAAAGAAAATTTCTCCGCTGCCTCTTTCCCATAAAAAGACGCTTTACGCGCCCCAACAATACTTAATGAAAAACTATCCTCTTTTAAAAGTTTCCCTTTAACGTATAAAACAACAGGCGGATCTGAAATTTCTTTTAAATATTCGGGATATTCCTCATCGCTTAACGCAATATAACATAATTTTCTTCTTTCTAACTCTTTTAATTCTTTTTTTAATATTGGTTCTATCTTTGCTATCGAAAGCTCTTTCCTGTTTTGAGAAAAAATTTCTCTAGCCGAGCCAAACGCGTTTATTAACTTTCTTATCTTGTCAAACCCTAATCCGGGAACTAAATTCAGGGACATCCAATATTCCCTGTCTTCCATCTATTTTGTCTCCCAGATAACTTTGGAAATAAACTTATTAGCGAGGTTACTATTCGATTTCTGGATATAAGCTATTTCTTCAAGTAAATTA
>JBDROR010000170.1:0-10691 GCA_043809805.1 bacterium | reverse complement strand
AGAAATCCAGATCCTTATGTATTCTTTTAAGAACACAATACGGATTAGATTTGGAAACCACCGCCCCATACGGCACATAAGATTCATCTATCTTGAACTTTTTGAAATCCTTCCGAAGAATAATTTCTATATGTTCCGTATTTGTTTTAGTCTCACATATCGCTTTTGTCATAACGAAGGATTATATCACGAAAAATAATAAATAAACCTAATTTATAATGAAAAATATAACGATATTATAAGCAGTGTCATTCCGAGCGGAGCAATTTGTCATTCCGAGCGGGAGCGAGGAATCTGTTGTAGGGGCAGAGGGCAGCCACGCAGGGCTGCCCCTACGGAAAAAAGATTTCTCCCTTCGGTCGAAATGACAATTGGAGATTTTAGGATGAAAAAAACCGGGTTTAGTCTAATAGAACTGCTTATCTCAATGGCAGTGTTAATCACATTACTTTTAAGCTTGGAAACCTTGTATGTGAATACCATGCGAGTGACACAAAAAAATAAGATAAAAAATCAGGCACAGGTTCTCGCGCGCAAAACAATGGAAGAATACAAGGCTCTCGATTTTGAAAAACTTCAAACCATTGACGGAAGTGTAAACGACGGCAAAATTAACCAAATACCGGGAACTAACTTTAACCGGCAAATAAGCGTGGATTTTGTGGATCAGGACTGGGCGGATAAAGACAACGACGGCGATCAAACTGAACTTCTTGAAACCAGCAATGAAACTAATATTATGCGGCTCAGGGTGGTAATATCGGACAAAAAACAACCTAAAAGGATAGATGATATAGCGCTGGAAACCCTTGTCTCTGAAGGAGGCCATACTAATCTGCCGCAATTTAAAATTACGGCTAATCCTGAAATTACCAATGAAGGCAATGTCACAATAACGGTTCTTGCCTCAGAATCCCTTGACCCTGCCGCCGCTTCCGGTAATCCGTTGGATGTAACCGTACTTTTTCCCGATGGAACAAATAGCGGAAATATTTATCTCCCCGGAAGTTTCGCTCCAACAGGAACGCCCAATGAATGGGCGGGAACCTTTACTGTTGTAGATGACGGCAATCCAATACATAATCCCGGAGACACAGTTGAAGGCAATGCTGTAGTAACCGTAAAGGGCAGGAGCGCGCCCGGCCAGGCCGTAGGATTGTGGGGGCTGGAAAAGAAAGGAATCTTGATTGATACCTATAATCCCACCTATCGCAACCTGATTCCTCTTACAGGTAGTTCATTAAGCAATCGAACACCATTAATCTCCGTTATATTCAAAGATGAAGGAAACCCAAGTTTCTCCGGCCCCAGTGCTCCTAAACCAAGTCTGCTCGATTCAGATTCTTTGATAATCACGATAAATGGGACCCAACTGTCAGGCGAAGAATTAGCCAATGTCAACAAAATCACACAAGCGACAGACCCAAGCCTCACTGAATATGAATTAAAAATAAACTATACTCCGGTTATGGACTTATTAGATGGAAATTATACTATAAATATGACTATATCCGACCTTGCGAAAAATACCACTACGGCCTCGACCAATTTTACCCTTACAGGGTCTACCGCTCCGGATAATGTGAAACCAGTGATATACCCAAGCCTCCCGGTAAATACGGCCACAGGACAAATATCAACTGACCCTTTGCTACCTGTCCTTACTACTAACCTAAAACCAACCATTTCCTCGAATGTGGAAGACCATCCTCATGTTTCCGATAGCTGTTCTTGCGCGACCGAAGGCGCTTCTGGAATTGATCCTTCTACTATTATCCTAACTCTGGATGGAAATCCTGTTTCTCACACTTATTCTGTCAATCAGGTATCTTGGACGCCGCTTTCCAACCTGAATTTAGATTACGTTTACGAAATAACCCTGAATTTAAAGGATAATGGTATGGATTTTACCGATGATTCAGGAACAGGCCCATCCGACGGCGATAAAGACGATAGCGCTGATAATGTTTTTGAAACAACATATAATGTTGATATTAACGGCGACGGAATATTGAGCGTTTTAAACGGCGTATGGGAACACCCTAACTCCGCCGATGAGGCAAAGTGGTATTTCAGAATAACGACACATCCGATAATAACCTCGGTTTATCCTCCAAACGGAAAAATAGATGTAGAATTAAATTCTAAAATAACAGTATCTTTTAGTAAAGAAATGGATGTTCAGTCAATAAAAGACGGCTTTTCTATTGTTGGAAGCGAAAGCGGGGATATTACATCACTGGTTTTAAGCCAAAACAATGTCTGGTCATCTTTAAATAAAACTATTACTTTCAATGATAACCAGGCTAATATCCTCCAAAATAATGAAATTTACACTATCACGATAAATAATACGGCAAAAGATACCGACGGCTTTAATATGGAAGCCGCGTATACATGGATAATTTCCACGCCGGACACAGAGCCTCCTGTTTTTTGGCATAACGACCACGAGCCACCCCAGGATGACCAGATTAGGAATACATCCATAACTGTCCGCGTCCGAGTAAAAGATAATGTTGCTTTACCTCAAAACCAGGTTCATCTTTATTATCAAAATAAAATAAACGATGGGTTTGGGGGATGGACCTGGAGCAGTTGGTATAATATGGTGATGACATTCCTGAGCTGGAACGAAACAAATAAAGACGGTGAATTTAACGCGGTTATTGACGCGAGTTATGTAACTATTCCCGACAGTCTTTCTGAAGGCATGATTCAATATTACTTTAAGGCTGAAGACGCGGCAACGAACGTTGCTTATTTCGACGCGGTAAGCGTTGATGGAAATTTTACAAGTTTACCAAGTACGCCTTATAGTTTTACTATAGGGCCTCCTCCTTTCATATTTTTTGACGATTTTGATGGAGGGATTATGGGTAATTATACAGGCGTCTGGAGTCATTACAAAACTGGTTGGTGGGGAGCTGACGACTGGGAGGTTGGCCCGCCTCAGGGCAAGGGCGGCATATATCGCGGGCATCCGGATCCGACCAGCGCGCATTCAGGAGCAAACTGTTACGGAAATGATCTATCTGCTAATGGTGACTATGATCCCTTTTCTACCAATTATTTACTGTCCCCAACTGTTAACTGCTCAGGATATACAAATATACATTTGATTTTCTACCGCTGGTTAAATATCGAGAAATGGGCCTGGGATAAGGCACATGTACACATAAATAATGGCGAAGGCTGGGTTAGAATTTTTAGGAATAGCACTAGCGGCGAAACCACTGACAACAGCTGGATTAAAGAAACAATAGATATATCCGCGTGGGCGGATAATAAGTCCGCGGTGAGAATAAGATTTGAACTAAAGAGTGATGGTCTTCTGAATTACAGCGGCTGGAATATTGATGATATAACAATTAAAGAGGGGCCATAATGAGAAAAGTAGTCGCCAGTCGCCAGTGGGGAGATCCGTCATTCCCGCGAAAGCGGGAATCCAGTAGGGGCGACCGGCCGGTCGCCCGTACATTGTCATTCCGAGCGGGAGCGAGGAATCTGTTAAATCAGGGCGTGATAAATCACGCCCCTACGGAGGGAAGATTTCTCCCTTCGCTCGAAATGACAGTATAAATGGAGATTTTCTGATGAAATCATCGCAACGAGGTATTTCGCTTATGGAACTAATGGTAGCCATGGGTATATTTTCCATTGTTATCGCTATGGCAACCGGAATCTTTCAATATTATCTTAAAACAAAGCGGAAAATAGACGTCCAACAAACCCTCCGCAGCCAAATAAAATTGGGATTGGATTTAATGTGTAAAGACTTAAGGGGAATGACTTTTTTAGTAAATATAGAATTTAAACCATTAACAAAAAATATGCACAGCGGGCAAAACAATGATATTGATATTACAAATACAGGGACGGCAAACGATGATAATGATAACGATGGTTATTGCAATGAAGATCCTATAGGAGATAGGGATAACCCAAATACGCCTGACATTGATGAAAGCGGTGACTTTGATCCCGATGACGACGCTGACGGAAACATTGATGAAGATGATATTGACCTCGATTCTAATGATTCAATAATATTTAATGACTATGACGTCCTGGGCCGGGGACAAGCCGAAGGATTAGGCGCGGGAGTTCCTTACACCTCCAATGTTATTGATGACGACAATGACGGCCTGACGAATGAAGATACAGCTGTCGATGCCGCTGATAATGACAGCGACGGATCTGACGGCGAGGACCCTGAACACGGAATCGGTATAGGTTATCAGATAAGATACCGCATTCTTAATGAAAATTTAGTCAAAGAGAATTTAACACTCGGAACCAGCAAAATTCTTGTTAACAACGCGGCAGGACTAAGTATCATTTGCCGCAATGAGACAGAACAAACTATTAATACTAATGTAGACATCGGACAAGTCCGAAGTATAGAGATAATAATTGCTGTATCCGAAGATAATATAACCGAAGTTCTGATCTCGAAAATCTATCCGCGGATATTGCAGCAGTAAGACATCCTGTAAAGCAGGATGTCTTGATTACACAGATTGAAGAGAGATTACACAGATAGTGGGTAGCCGCAGGCTTTAGCCTGCGGGAATAGTGATTAGTGGAGAGTGAAGATCTTTCCCCCTTTGAAAAAGGGGGATTAAGGGGGATTTACAGGTGAGGAACACAAACACCGAAAAAGGCATCGCGTTAATTATGGTTCTAAGTGTCACCGGGATTCTGACAATTTTTGGTATGCTTTTATTAAGATCAAGCAGTATTCAATATCAACAAACTGAACAATCCAAGCGTAAAGAACGGGCCTTATTTTACGCGGAGGCTGGAATAGAAGAGGCGCGATGGTATATTCTGGAACGCGGGTCCAATTGGCTTAACAGCAAAGCCCCAAATGTTGACGGCCAATTTCATCTGGGATTCGATCATGCCATAGACAGCACTAATGGAAACATCCGTGTTGAAGTAAAAAACACCAATGATATCGCGGGCCAGGATCTTTATACAATAAGTTCTGTAGGAACTTATTTTTCCGGCGGCAAAACTATTCAAAGAAAAATTGTTGCTACCGCGGCGGCCGTCCAGCAATCATCAATGAGTGATATTTTCCTTTTCATTGGCAATGATGACCAAAATGTCGACAATTCTTATAATGTTTTTGGGCCGATGCATATAAACGGCGATATGAGGTTCAATAATACAGGCGCCCTTTTCCATGATAAAGTGACAGTAACAGGAAATTACCGAAAAAACAGCGGCGGAGCAATTTTAACAGCCGGAGCTACCGGAACAGTAGTTACCGGAGGATGGGGTGTTTTTGACGATATCAACCCGGCTGATGGGATAGTAGACATCCCGCCGCTTGATAACCAGGAACAGATAAATCCTATAGCGAGTAATTTTGACCAATCCCGGTATAGGGCTATTTCCGGCGGTATTCATTCTCCCGGAGATCTAATAGTAGATTTTTTTGAAGAAGATTCTCCCGGTTTGGGAGGCTATGTTATTCTGAATAACGATCCCGCTCAAAAATATTATCTTAATGAACTTAGCCAGAAAACCATTTATTCCGATACCGATTGTTATGTCCAGGGCACACTCCAGGGGCAAGTAGTAGTAGCCGCGGCAAATAATATTTATACCCAGGGAAACATCCTTTATTCACAACTTGAACCGCCTTTAAACGAACCCCATATGATGGGACTGATGGCTAAAAACAATATTGTTATCCCGGAAGATATTAATTCAACCCTTGATTTTATAAATGAACAGGGACAAGGCACTCCCACGAGTCCCCAGGCTGACGGGATAACGGGTGATCTGATTATTTCCGCGGCGCTTTACGCGGGCAATCAGGTCTATTTTAATTACGGCGCGTCCGAAAAAAAAGGAACATTGGTAATAAACGGCTCAATGGCTAGCAATTTGCATGTATATTTCAAAACCGTCGGCGGCGGCACTTACAAAGGATTCAAGGAAAGGTTTTACAATTATGATAATAGTTTCAATCTATTCTCTCCGCCTAATTTTATTTCGTACTCCCCGCCTTGTCTCTGGAATTGGCATGAGGAGGGGATATGAGGATAGTTGTCAGTTATCAGTTGTCAGTTGTCAGTATTTTGTCATCCCGAATGGCTTTTTGTCATTCCGAACGAAGTGAGGAATCTTATACTGGCAAATTATTCAGTCAAAATGACAATTGTAGCAAAGAGGTGAACGTAAAATGGAAATAAAACTTTCTTTAAGAAATATTTTGTTGGGTTGTGCGATTATATTTGTTTTTATCGGTTTAATAATATACGCTATTAGGAAAAAAGACAACAGTAGGGGCACGTTGCAACTCGCCCCTGCCGCCGACTTAGGGAAAATAATAATCCAAAGTAAAATAAAAAAATCTACCGCACCTGAGTCAAAACCTAAAGGCAAAATTATTCCGCCCGCGCCCTCCTATAAAATTGAAAATATAAGGCGAAAGCTGAATCTGCCGGAACCGGAAGAAGAAGAAAAAGATACCAGGCGGCTGCAGGAAGAAATACTAAAAAAAGATCCGCATGCCCAATTTATTTTCTAACGCCTGCTGACTGTCCTTCCGAGCGGTCTTTTGTCATTCGTGCCAACAAGTTAACACGATTATTTCGTCAAATTATTTCCTTTACGGAATTAGTTGTTCCGTATGAATTTAAAACAGTATTAGTATTAACCGGATCATTCTGCCATTTTCCATCAACAATAAATTTATACTCATATTTTCCCGGCTTAAGCTCTAATTCAAGTTTCCATAATCCAGTTTTATCTTTCTTTAATTGTATTCCGCTTGTGTTCCATGAATTAAAATCACCTATTAACAAAACCTCATTTACAGAGGGCGCGTTCAATTCAAAAACAATTGATTTTCTGTCATTCCCGCGTATTTCTCCGTCATTCCCGCGAAAGCGGGAATCCAGTTTAGGACAAGTTTTACGCTTATATCCCGGCCTGACAATTTCATCAATACTTACATCAAAAATATCCGCAATTTTTACAAGCGTTGAAATCCCAAATTCCCTTTTCCCTGATTCCCACATACAAACGGCCTGTCTTGACACACCTAGTTTTTTCGCAAGGACCACCTGACTGAGATTGTTTTTTTCTCTTAAATTTTTAAGATTTTGTCCTATCATAATTTGTATCTCCTTCCTTAAACACTTGTCATTTCGACCTACCAATTTTGTCATTCCGACCGTACCATCTGTCATTTCGACCGAAGGGAGAAATCTTTCCTCCGTAGGGGCGTGATTTATCACGCCCTGATTTCTGGGCGCAATAAATTGCGCCCCTACTCCGTTCGGAATGACAAACCACTTCACTCGAAACAACAACAAAGCTCCGTTCAGTTAACAATCTGTTCATTCTGACAGACTCAGTTGGTCTTGTCGAAACATTTCTCTATAGGGATTTATGTCACACTATGTTGACCCCGCCCTTCACATTTAATCAATTAAATAACACCCTTACCCAGCTATTTCTTTCATAGTTACCATAATAGACATTTCTTATTTTATGAAGGGCTGGGTTGACATGATGCGCTCGTACAACTTCACATATTCCCTGGCGGAGTTACCCCATGAAAAATTGCAATTCATACCGTTTAAGCGCAATGTATTCCACATTTTCTGATCCTTATAAACCCCGACCGCTCTTTTTAAAACTGTAAACAAAGCATCACCTGATGCTTCAGAAAATTTAAAACCATTGCCTTTTTTTGTCACAGGATCAAAATCGGAAATGGTATCATCCAAACCGCCCGTTGCCCTGACCACAGGAACCGTTCCGTATTTTAAACTATACATCTGGTTTAAACCGCATGGTTCATACCGCGACGGCATAAGAAAAATATCGCTTCCAGCCTCTATTTTATGGGCAAGGGCATTGTCAAACCCTATTTCAATTCTCGTCCTGTTTTTATATTTATTTGCAATATCTTTAAACATACTATTATATTTTTCATTACCGGTCCCTAAAAGGACAAAATATGTATTTAAAGAAATGATATCTTCAATCCGTTCCGCCACAAGATCTAATCCTTTTTGGCCAACCAGCCGCGTTATCATTCCAATGACCGGTTTTTTATCGTCGAACGGAAGATTGAATAATTTTAAAAGAGCTTTTTTGCACTCTGTTTTATTGTCTAATCCCCCTATTTTCCCCTTTCCTTTCGCATCGTAATTTTTCACAATATACTTATCTGTCTTTGGATTCCACTCAGTATAATCCACTCCATTTAAAATCCCAGAAATAGATGACATTCTCGCCCGCAATAAACCATCAAGGCCGCACCCAAATTCCTTTGTCAAGATTTCTCTCGCGTATCCCTTGCTTACAGTCGTAACCGCGTCAGAATAAATAATCCCCGCCTTCATAAAATTTAATTTTCCATAAAATTCCAACTTGTCCATCGCAAACAAATCCTGTGGAATATCTATTGAAGACATGACATTGGGATCAAAAAGCCCCTGATATGCCATATTATGAATTGTAAAAACTGTTTTAAATCCCCCTATTTCCCCCTTTGAGAAAGTGGGATTCTCAGATATTTCCCCCTTTGGAAAAGGGGGATTAAGGGGGATTCTTAAATAAAGCGGCAAGAGCGAAGACTGCCAATCATTGCAATGGATTATATCTATTTTTCCAATATCATTAATCACGGAAAGTATAGCCTTCGCGAAGAACGCGAACCGCACGGCATTATCCTGATAATCCGCCTTAGGTGTCCCATAAAGCTCATCCCTGTCAAAAAATTCTTTATTATCAACAAAATACACATCAGTATTTTGATGCCGCAGAAAAAGAAGATTAAAAGTATATTTCTTCTGTCCCAAATTAACTTTTATATTTGATCTTAAAGTGGAAGGATGAAACCCATTTTCCCTGACCTTTCGATACATTGGCATTATGATACTGCATTTATGACCTAAGCTGTTTAATGCCTCCGGCAGAGCGGATGAAACATCGGCAAGCCCGCCGGTTTTCGCGAATGGTAAAACTTCTGGGGAGACGAATAAGATATTCATATGAATCAGTTGTCAGTTGTCAGTTGTCGGTTGTCGGTTTTCAGATTCTTATCTAACAACTGAAAACTGACAACTAACAACTAATTAAATCTTCACTTCCCTCAACTCTTTCGCGGCATCTTCAGGCGCCAACGGATTTATAAAAAATCCCGTGCCCCATTCAAAACCGGCAATTATCGTTAATTTCGGAAGAAGCTCTATGTGCCAATGATAATCATCCTTTATTGTCTGCCAATAACTCCTTCGCGGAATCCTATTGGGTGAGTTATGAAAAATATAATTATAGTCCGGATCGCCTAAAACACTGGATAATTTCTGAAGCACTACTTTGAGATGCTCCGCTAATAAAGGCAAAGTATCGGTTACAGTCTTCGCGTAAAAATCAATCTCATGATTTTTCGGCAATATCCAGAGCTCATAAGGGAACCTTGACGCGTAGGGACAAAAACTTATATACGCCTTGTCTTCATAAACAATTCTCTCTCCATCGGATTTTTCCTGATTGATAATATCGCAAAAAATGCATCTCTCTTTCAGTTTAAAATAACTAAACGCGCCGTTTAACTCTTCCCTTACACGTTTGGGCGTAATCGGAGTAGCCATAATTTGATGATGCGGATGCGATAACGAAGCGCCTGCCGATTTACCTTTATTCTTAAATATCAAAAGATGCCTGAGCCTCTGATCTTTTGATAAATCTTCCGTCCTCTGCTGAAGCACAGAAAGCCATGCAGTTATTTCTTCTTTTGATTGATCTTTTGTCTCTTTTTCATGTGAAGGTGTTTCAATCAGAACCTCATGCGCGCCGAAATTTGTCATCATATCATACATCCCATTGCCTTTTTTAATAAAGGGATTATCTATGCTCAAAGCTAAATATTTGTTTGGAATAACCCGGGTTTTCCATAAATTCGTTTTTGGATCGCGCAAGCTAAAAATCTCAGGCGGTGTCATTGATTCATGGCCAGGGCAGAAAGGGCAATTAGCCGGATCTGTCTTTTCATTGACTCTCGGTTCTTTTAAAAATACTCCAGGCCTTTTTGACCGGTCACTTGCTATGATTACCCATCGTTCTAAAATCGGATCTTTTCGTAATTCACCCATGTTTACCTTCTCCTCTGTTAAAAAACTTAACCACAGAGAACACAGAGAAACTTTTCCTCTGTGCCCTCAAGTTAACGGGTTAAACTCGTTAACCCGCACACTCGCTCACCCGCTCACTTTCCCCCAACCGTCTAACCGACTAACTGGCAAACATATGTCACGCTCTCCCACAAGTTTCCGTCATCTTCAAAAGTCTATCAGAAACATTTTTCGCGATTTGTTTCGGCAATAACCGCCACTGCCAATTTCCCTTTGTGGTTGACGGGACATTCATCCGCGCCTCACCGCCCAATCCCAAAATATCCTGCATTGGGAAAATAACCGTCTCAGCAACTGATTCCATAGCAAGTTTAATAAATTCCAGATGCGCGTTATTTGAACTAACCTTGTATTCTAAATAACGGAACAATCTCTCCTTCTCTTTAGCGACTGCCTCATTTTTAAACCAGCCTTTTACCGTATTATTATCGTGGGTCCCCGTATAAACCGCACAATTTTCTATAAAATTCCGCGGCAGATAAGGATTATCATTATTGTCATCGCCAAACGCAAAAAGCA
>JBDROR010000169.1:0-16428 GCA_043809805.1 bacterium | reverse complement strand
CCCTAAATCCCCCTTCCTGCCTACCGCAGGCAGGTTGCAAAGGGGGAATAAAAGGGGAATTTTAAAATTTACCAAATTCAAGTATACAATTTATGTTTTCTAATATATTTGACAGCCGCATCAGGAACAAAACATTCTATGGGTTCTTTGTTTTTTATTTTTTTTCTTATCTCTGTCGAGGAAGTATCAAACATCCTCGTTTTTAAAAAAACAACATTTTCAGTTAAGACGGGTTTGGAACCTGCTTCTGCAATTTCATATCCCGGCCGCGGAGCCACCACAAAATTACAAAGCCCCAACAAGCTCTCCCATTCTTTCCATGCCATAAACTCCAAAATCGAATCCGCGCCCATAATAAAAAAAAGCTCCGTTCCTTTCTGATAAATTTCTTTTAAAGTTTTAATCGTTTCGATTGAATATGACATGCCGCCGCGTTTAATTTCAATATCCGATACTGAAAAACAAGGATTATCTCTGATTGCTAATTTAACCATTTCCAAACGGTGACACGCCTCCGCCAAATCATTGTTTTTTTTGTGCGGCGGATTGGCCGCTGGAATAAAAAGCACCTTATCCAGATTCAATCTTTCACGAACATCCTCCGCAATTAAAAGATGACCGTTGTGAATAGGATTAAATGTACCTCCAAAGATACCGATAAGCCGTATTTTTTTATTTTTTTTCATTCTTAGCAGGGGGAGCGCGTTGTTAGGCAACTTTTTTCTGAATGAGCAAATTTTTATCAAAGTCAAGTGTGTAAGAAAGAATTGTTTTTAAATTTATTTTTTTAGAGGCATCTAGAATTTCTATCCCAACTATTTTGTTTCCTGAAGTCGTATCTAAATTAACACCTTCTGACATTTCGATAACCCCTTCTGGTTGTTCATTACCCAACTTTAGATATAAAGCATCTATTTCATTATCATAATACACTCTCATTTTTTTCTTCCTTTCTTTAGAGGATAATTTATGATCACTGTTATTATATCATTTTCCAAAGCAATTACAACTTTTAAAGGATACTCAAACTTTTCAATATTCTCTACAATCTCATGAATTCCTTGAGATAATACTTTTTTCTCTAAGATTTTTACAACTTTTGATTCTGGAATTTTATATAGTTTTGCTCTTCTTTTTGCATGACGTGAGAATTTTATTTCCATAACCAAAAATTCCTTATTTTATTTATTCCTACTCCCTCACCTGTCCGCTCCCATAAATAATGAATTTGCTTGTCGTCAGCTCTTCAAGCCCCATCGGCCCGCGGGCATGGAGCTTATTAGTACTGATTCCTATTTCCGCGCCTAATCCGAACTGCCCGCCGTCTGTAAACCGCGTTGAGGCATTAACATAAACTGCGGCTGAATCTACTTCCTGTAAAAATCTCCGGCTATTTTCATACGAAGATGTAATAATCGCATCCGAATGATGCGACCCGTAAAAATTAATATGTTCAACCGCCTCATTCAAATCTTTAACAACACGTATAGATAAAATCAAATCGAGATATTCATCCGTCCAATCACTTTCTACTGCCTCCTCGATTCCATGTAAAATCTCTCTTGCTTTGGGGCAGCCTTTCAAAGTAACTTTCGCGTTAGTCAATGATTTTGCCGCAACAGGCAAAAGCTTTTTCGCAATCTTTTCATGGACAAGCAATGTCTCCATCGCGTTACAGACTCCGGGCCTTTGAACCTTCGCGTTAAAAATAATTTTATCCGCCATTTCAAAATCCGCTGATTCATCAACAAAAACATGGCAGACACCTTTATCATGTTTAATAACAGGAATACTGGAATTTTCAACAACGGTTTTTATCAGTTCTTCCCCTCCGCGCGGAATTATTACATCCAGATACTTATCCTGTTTTAACATTTTCATTACCGCTTCTCTATCAGTCACTTCAATTATCTGTATGCATTCCTCCGGCAATCCGGTTTCTTTAGCCGCCTCAATTAAAATTTTTGCCAACGCGATATTCGACCTGATAGCCTCTGAACCGCCGCGCAGAAGAACGCTGTTTCCCGCCTTTATGCAAAGAGATGCCGCTTCTATCGTAACATTAGGACGCGACTCATAAATAATCCCGATAGCTCCTATTGGAACCCGCATCCGTCCAATAACCAAACCATTCGGCCGCTTCTGCATTTTTGTAACTTCTCCAACAGGGTCAGGAAGATTCATCACTTCAATCAATCCCTTTCGCATTGCTTCAATCCTTTTCTCGTTTAAGTTAAGCCTGTCAAGCATCGCGGTTGATAAACCATTTTTTTTTGCTTCCTCTAAATCTTTTTGATTTTCTTCCAAAATAAAATCAGCTTTATCATACAGTTTTTTACTCATTAATTCTAATGCCCGATTTTTAACCAAACTTGATACTATAGCCAATTTTCGACTTGATTCCCGGCATAATTTTGCTTTATTTTGTATGCAAACTTCCATTTCCATAATTTCCTCCCAGTTCCATTATGATATTACCAATATCCCGTGACGCCATCGGTTTCGCCAGCTTTAACGCGGACTGCCTCATTTTTTGCAATTTCGCGGGATCATCAAATAATATATCAACGATATTACTAAGTTCTTTAATATCATCTACCCTGACTGCCGCTCCATTTTGGACAAGAAACCGGCTGTTTCCTTCCTCTTGACCGGGAATAGGATTAACAATAACCATCGGCAATCCCTTAGCTAAAACTTCTGAACTTGTCAGCCCGCCCGGTTTAGTAATAATTAAATCGCTAATCTCCATAAGTTCATTTAAATTATCAGAATATCCGTAAACTTTAATTGATTTTTTCCTTTTTTGCGCGATTTTCTCCAGCCGTTTTTTCAATTTCATATTGTTTCCAGCAATGGCAATTATTTGACAGGAAGAACGAATTTCGGTCAGATTTAACACCATCTCTTCCAATTTGCCAAACCCTTTGCTCCCCCCCATTAAAAGTATCGTTTTTACTTTATCGGATAGTTTTTCTTTCTCAAATATCCCTTTTTTATTAATAGAATCGATAAAATGATGGTCTATAGGAATACCCGTAACTTCTATCTTTTTTTCACTAATTCCATGTTTTATAAGTTTTATTTTCGTGTCTTCCGTCGCGACAAAGTACACATCTACTTCTTTGTAAATCCAGTAAATATGAGCAACAAAATCCGTTATCACAGCGACTAACGGAATATCTACTTTTTTTCTTTTTTTTAAACTCGCGACAATCCCACATGGAATAGCCTGTGTACAAACTACAATCGAGGGCCTGAATCTTTTGATAAGGGAATAAAATCTGATAGAATTACCCCAGTTTATTAATGAATGGAATATATCTATCTTTTGTTTTATCCAGATATTATCATATAAACATCCCCATAATTCAGGTGTTAATTTTATTATATAAAAATATATGAATGAGACAATATTTGTCGCGATAAACCCTGAAAAACTAAAAGAATTTACGCATAACGTACCTATTTCCGCGTCCAACGCTTTTATGTATTTTTCAATCGCTTTCGCGGCCTGTTGATGTCCCGACCCTATGGAAACATAAGATAATAATATTCGTGGTTTCATTTTCTAATCAACGCTCGTGAGGGGTTATTCTTTTCTAACTGCCTGACATATGCCTCAACATTTTCACCTGAATCTATCTTGGAATAAATATTGTTGATTAAATCTTTCGTGTCAGACTCTCTCAGGTTTTGTTTCAAAATCATGTTAACCATTGTCCAGACAATATCATCTCTTATTTTTTTCTCTTTTAAATCCACAAACATACCGCTCAAAATCAAAAGGCGTGAACCGTCCGCCTTTTGAGCAATAACCTGATCGGCTAATTTTCTAACTGTTTCCTCGGTTCCTCCCCTCATAAAAAACTCAGCCAATGAGACAATCGCGAATTCTCTCCAATTTGCCTCTTTATTTTTCTTTAAACCTTTTTTTTCAAATTCATTCAATAACGATTGCGCCAGTTTTAAGTTATCTTTATTTCTATTTACAACATCAATGATATTTTTCAATCCAATATCTTTGGACAACCCCTCTTTGATTTTATTAAACAGCGGAGCAACCGGGATCATTTCTCTTTTTGCCCGATCCAATACATCCAATAATTCAACCTGATATTTCGTCTCCCTGTATTGGTAATTTTTTATCTCTGTTATCATGTTGTTAAAATTTATATCTTCCTGATAATTTGAAAAGGCGAATGTTCTAAACTCGCAAACACTCAGTAAAATAATACACAAAATAATTGATTTAATAAATTTATTTAATTCCATCCGAAAATCTCCTCTCGTTCTTTTCCGTCATTCCCGCGAAAGCGGGAATGACAATCTATTACAATTCAAGCAAAGAATTTTCCCCGCCGAAACCATCGGCAATAAGCCTTTTTGCAGCAGGATCCGGCATCCATTTCCCACCGTCAATAACAAACATATATTGGTAACGCCCTTTTTTTAAGGGAACATTAATAGTCCATTTATTATTATCAGTTAGATTAAGCATCATAACCTTTGTATCCCATCCATTAAAATCTCCCGCCAAAGAAATCGTTTGTATATTGTTTCGCACGGGCATTTCCAGTTGGAATTTAACATTAATTATATCCGCCGAATTAAGCCGATTTTTTGGAAAAAGAAAAACACCAATTCCAATCAAAATAATTAAAAACAAACCCGCCGCCACATTCCGCAATCCCCTCTTAGCTATCCCGCCCCTTTTATGCCTATTAACACGGTCAACAACCAGATATGTAAAATCATCCGGGACGGTAATCATAGGGGCAGACTTTAAACCGTCAACCATTTCTCTTATTTCATTGCGCCTCATTTTTATCCTCTCCTAGTATAAACTTGATTACACAGATTATCAGGCACAGATTACACAGATTAATTCACCTATCTGTGTAATCCTTTTTTAATCTGTGTAATCAAGACATCCTGATCTTTATAGGATGTCTACTTTGATATACCATAAATTTTTTAACGGGTTTCAAATTTATTTTGTCAAAATTCATTTTTTGTTTCTCTATCCCAAAGTTCCCTGAGCGCCTTGCGCGCGCGATGTATCTGAATCTTTACCGTTCCCAACGGCAGATTAACTATATTGGCAATCTCATTATACCGCAAACCACGAATATATTTTAAAACAACTACTACTTTATATTTTTTCGGCAGCTGATTAATAATCCGCTGGACAATCGCGTCATTTCTCTTTTTTTGCAATATCTCTTCAGCTGTTAAATCATCATTCTCTAACTCAGAATGGGATTCAAGCGGGATCAGCTGCATTTTCTTATAATCCTTAAGACGATTCCGACAAACATTTATAGAAATAGTATAAATCCATGTAAAAAAACTATAAGCTATTTTATATTTGTTTAATGACCTATAAGCCCTAAAAAAAGCCTCTTGAGCGGCATCCTTGGCCTCTTCTCTATTTCCCAAAAGCCTATACGCCAAATTATATATCTGAAGTTTATATTTGTTAACCAATTCCACGAAGGCGTCATTATTCCCATTAAGACATCTTTTTACTAAAATTATATCTTCTTCATGCGTATCCATCTGTCGCTTCGCTCCAAAACTCGTATTTCGTATTTCGTATTTCGATATACGAACGACGAACAACGATATTCTACCATGCCGAATAATAGTCCTTTTGCTCCCCGGTGGATTTCATCGATTCTTTCTGCGAACTGCTGTGGACATCAGAAAATCCCAAATCCCCATTTAGCGTCCAATCCAATTTACCGGTCATAGGATCGGGGAATGGTTTACGAAGACATTTTAAGGTTACCAATTCACTGATATTATCGGGAAATTTATTATATTTCTTTTTATATTCTTTTATTCCATTCCTTATGCTTTCCAAACGAACACGCAGTTCCTCTTCCTTATCCCGCTTTATAACTGTCCTCCAAACGGGCGCTACTATCGCGAGGTTTATACACATAACCGCAACAAAAATCATAAGCCAGATATAAGTAAAGCCTTTACCACTCATTATACGCCGTCCCATTCAAAGCCAATAAATCACTTCCGCTGTGGACATCAAAAACATCCAATTCTTCAGGAGCAGAAGAAATTACCACCCATGTCTCTTTACTTTTAGTAAAAGGATCTTCAGGAATTGATCTAATATATCTTTTTTCGACCAGATCCTCTAAACTTTCGGGATAATTATCATTGTCGGCATAATATTGATCAATACTATCTCTTATAATAAAAATATCTTTCTTTAACGCGGCTTCCCTTGCCTTTATAACAGAATTTCGATAAATCGGCTCGGCAAACGACAAAATAATCCCCAAAATAGAAAGCACGATTACAAGTTCTATGAGAGTGAAACCAATCTGGTTTGTCGAATAATTGTGTGACTTTATTATTCTGTCATTCCCGACTTGATCGGGAATCCATTGTTTAGCACAGTCTGGATTCCCACTTTCGTGGGAATGACAAATCTTACCATTCATTATATTTTGTCCCATCTAATGCCTCTTCTTCGCTTGTGGAACTAACATCATAGATATTCCGTCCATCCGTAATTTTACTGTCAGACGCGTCGCTATAAGAACGTGTTTCCCATTTCTGCGCGTCGGCAACAGGATCCTTCGGTATCCGCCGTAAAAATTTAAGTTCAACCAGCTCTTCTAAAGTAACAGGATAACCCATACGGTCTACTTCCTCCACCTTGAATTTTTTATAAAGTTCCTCTCGGTTTTCATCCCTTTTCACGCTGTAAAACTCAGTTTTTAATTCATCAAATTTTACTTTGTAATTGTCGATCGCTTTTCTTATCTCCCGCAGAGATCTGCGTAATTCTATTTCCTTATTCCTCTTTATAGTGATCTTTGTTAAAGGCAAAACAACAGAAGCCAAAATACCAATGATGGCTAAAGTAACCATCAGTTCAATAAAACTAAAGCCACTGTGAACCGTGAATCGTGAATCGTAATCCGAAAATTTTAAATTAATCATTGTTTGTTTTTACATTTTACGTTTTACTTTTTACGTTATTTCACATTCACCTGTCCACCCCTGAAGGTTACAGAAAACGACTGCGGCATTGGATTTTCAGGAGTGACTTTTTTCGCCGAGGCATTATTAAAACCAATAGAAACATTACCCATTCCAACCGCCTTAAAACTCACACTTATAAGCGTCCCGGAACCACTTACCCCTTTAACCTGTCCCATACGCGTGAGGCCGATTATTATCCTGCCGCGGTTAACATCATTGGAAAATAAAAAGGTAGTTGAGTTTCCATCCTGGCCTAAAAATGATCCTTCTTTCGCCGATATAAACTGTAAAAGTTTTGGGTTATATGTAAGATAGAAAGGCGCGGCATAAAGATTGGAACTACTATTTACAGATACATCTAATGAAAACTCCTCATTCATTTTAACATTTTTAATCTGAGGACTAATATAAATCACATTTGATGATACATCAAGCTGATCAGATAAATCATCCTTTGGATTTTCCACTTCTGCTTCATCGCTTGCAGTTTTTTCTTCAACCAATTCTTGCATCCTCGCGAAAGCCTCTTCCACCGACTCGCCTATAGCAGATTCTTCTTTAGGCAAAGGAGGCACTTCCTGCAACAAATCTGTTTTTACAGAATCAGAAGAAGAAACTACTATTTCCGGAGAAGCTGCTGCATCTCGCGATAAAACTGCTTTATCAACTATACGAGGAGTTATTCTCATAATAATTTCGGTTTCAATCTTCTGGTCTCGACTGGATGTAAATAACGTCCCAAGAAACGGAATTTTATGCAGTACCGGCACTTTAGAAGCGCCTTTTCTCTCCTCATCGCTGATTAATCCGCCTAAAATTTTCGATTCACCATCTTTTAATCTAATAAAACTTTCAACATTTCTTGTCCTGATTAATGGATACCCTTTTGAAGTGTATTCCACGATCGAACTAACCTCGAGATTTATCTTAACTGTCACCTGATTGTCAAAATGGATATTCGGCTCCACATCAAGTTTAATACCCACATCTTTATATTGCACTTGGGTATTAATAGTTTCTTTACCCTCGCTATCCTTAGTAGATGAAGAAATCTCTACCGGGATACGATCAGCTATCATAATCTTCGCCTTCTGCTTATTGGTTACCCTTATCCTCGGATTAGCCAATATCTTCGCGAAACTTTTATCATTAACAAGGTTGTACCAAACGCTCGGCAGTGAAAGATTTATATTCTTTTTCACGCTTCCTTCAAATTTAATCTCATTTAATCCGGACAAAACTCCCTTTTTATCACCCTCGCCTCCGCCTAACTGCATTCCAAGATTCTCAAGCCTATTTCGATTTATCTCCAAAAGTTCCAGTTCAATATCAACCTGTGTCCCAAGTTTATCATTAGCCTCGATAATCTGCCGGACAGTATCAATATTTTCTTTTGTATCGCGAAGAACAATAGCGTTAAGCCTTTCATTTATAAATATCTGTTTTGTCTGAATCATAGTCCTGAGCAGGTTAATCATATCCTTTGCCTCGGAGTTGGTTAGATAAAATGTTTTAATTACCACATCCTGATAATTTTTAAGCCTATCTCCTTTTTTGGGCACCACTACCATAGAATTCTTGTCTACAATTATCTTCGTTAAATTATTTGTCTTTAATAAAATATCCAGAGTTTGTTCAAAAGGCAGCGAATCGATGTAAACGTTTATTTTTTTATTCTGAACTGCCTCATCAAAAAATATATTGATACCTGTCATCTTGGACAAAATCTCAAAAATATCTTTTAAATAAGCATTTTTGAATTTTAAAGTTATAGGCTGAATCGCTGTTGGAGTCTCATTTTCCAGTTTACTATCGGTTTCACTATATATTCCAATCTGAAAATAAAAAATACTTAATATTAAAAACAGGATAATTCCATTTTTCATTTAATTCTCCCCAAAATAAATCCCCCTTTTATTCCCCCTTTGCAAAAGGGGGATTTAGGGGGATTATATAAAATACGTTGACATTGTCAATTGTATTGACAACTCTTCACGCGTAGGATATGACGCCCTGATCGCCAATCGTTCAATCCAAATAATCTTTCTCATTGTTTCTATTTCGTAGATAAATCTTCTAATATTGGAATACTTTCCTTCCACAGGCAAAGAAAAAGAAAGACGGTTATAACCCTCATCCTTTACAAAAGGCTGATATTTTACACCGTTTACTTTAACTCCATTCCTTTCCGCCATACCGGGTAATTCTCGAATTAGCTTTGTAATTGCTTCCTGGCGGGGCAGGATTAAGTTAAATTCCTGTAAGTCACTTTCAATCTTACTAAAATTTTCTTTAAAATATTTTTCATTTTTAATTCTTTTGCTGACTTCAGACAAATTATTTCTTAACTCCGAATATTCCGTTTCCTTTCGATTTACCGCTATTTTTTTGGGCCGGATTATAAACCAAAATATTGCCATACTAAAACATATTATAACGACAAAACTCATCAATAGAATCTTTAATGGCTGCTTCATATAATTTACTATAAAATCCCCCTGAATCCCCCTTTTTCAAAGGGGGAATAAAAAGGGGATTATTCCTTAACATACCCGGATGTAATAACAAACCTTATTAAACTATTTTTTTCAATCTCCACATTACTATGTTCTAATAAAAATACATCTTTAAAATAACTGGATAATTGAAGATCGCTAATAAACCTTGCAATATCATCGATTGTTTTAGCCAAACCAACAATCTTGATGGTATTTTCGGCAAAAGACGGCATTATTTCAGTAATACTTATCTCGTCAGGGGTACGCTCCTCAAGATGATAAATAAGCCATGTCCACGAAAATGCCTGTTTTTCTATCAGTACATTAACATAATTTATTTTTTTAACTAAAGCGTTTACGTCCTTTTCCGACAGCCCTTTTTCATTAACTATCTGTCTTTCTTTTTCTAATTTTTTATTCAAATCGGCGTTTCGTTCATTTAAACCAGCCAGCTGTTTATTATAATAATATATCAACTTATAATTATAGAATGCCGCGCTTAATATCAACCCTAGTATTACGGTATAAAAAAGAACAACCACTAATTTTTTTTGATATTGACGCTGTGATAAATTTATTTCTAGACGCAAGTTAAATTCCTTAAAATCTCCCCTGACCCCTCTTTTCCAAAGAGGGGAACGATATAATTCCCCCTTTGCAACCTGCCTGCGGTAGGCAGGAAGGGGGATTTAGGGGGATTTTTTAAATCAACAATCCGATTGCTGACGCATAGGTTAATATATCGTCCATCGCGATATTCCGGACCAAATTTATTCTTTCCACTTGATTAATTCTAAAAGTATCCAAATGAAACGCGCTTTTAAAAAATACATCAATATCCTTGAAACTCGCAGGCCCGCCGGTTAAAAAAATCTTTTCTATCGGGGCCCCGCCGGTTTTATTTTCGTAGTAACGCAAAGACACGGATATTTCTCTTGCAAAGTCTCCTTGCGCCGATTTAATTGAATTGAAATTTTCAATTGAACGAATAAAATCAAGTTTTTGATCTTTGATAATTAACAGAGTTGTTACCTGATATCCCAGATTTACTATAAGAAAATTCCCGCTGCTTTTTCCGAAAAAATTAAAAAAATTAACCAAACCAAAGGAACTCAAAGCTGTTAAGACAGGCTTTAATCCAGCCTGTTTTAACGACTCTTCATACTCTGCTAAAATTTTTTTATTAATCAATACCACAAAAAGCTGATAAAAACTTTTTTTCTCTTTTATTTCTTTATTGAGAATTTGATAATCAATCGCGAAATTTTTATCCAGGTTGGAATCTATATCCTTTTTCAGTTTCCATATTATAAGCTCTTTCGCGTCTTCTTTATTGCCCGGAACATTTTCCAATTCCAAAAAAATACTCCGAGCGGAAGTATCAGGGATACCAATTACCGTCTCTTTATCATTTAAACCTGAGTTTAAAAATAATTCCTTAATTTTTTCAGTGAAAACTTTTTGCTCACGGATATTTTCATTAACAAAACTGCCGCGTATTAAATCCTGAGGCAGTAAAATTTTCACCGCGTTTAAAACCTTTACCTTTTTGCCCCGTTCTATTTTAACCAATTTAACGCTATGACTGCCGATATCAAGGCTGACTGAGACGTCTTTTGGGGACAGAAAAAACATGTTATCTCCTAGTATAATGTCCATTATACTTGATTACACAGATTATCAGTCTTGTAGGTTGGGTTTTACTAAACCCAACATTATCTTCTATAAATAGTTGGGTTTCGCAAGCTCAACCCAACCTACAAATCTCGACCATACAATTTGTCATTTCGACCGAAGGGAGAAATCTTTCTTCAATAGGACGATTCATGAATCGTCCCTACAACACTGGATTCCCGCCTTCGCGGGAATGACGGGCCATCTACCTTACCCCTACTCTACAAAAGTCACACGATTTATTTCCTTCAACGTAGTCTCTCCATCAAAAACCTTCTTCAACGCGGCCTCACGCAAAAACACCATACCTTCTCCCTTAGCCTTAAGTTTTATCTCCGAAAACGGCTTCTTTTCTAAAATCATTTCTTTAACAGTATCGGAAAGGTGTATCAACTCAAAAATAGCCTTTCTTCCAAAATACCCCGTCCAATTACAGCGTTCACAACCTTTTCCTTTATAAAAATTTTTACCGGCCGCCCTGGACAAATCAATCCCTGAATCCAGCAATTCTTTTTCCGATATTTTAATGGAAACCTTGCAATGACGGCAAATGCTTCTCACCAGCCGCTGAGCAATCATACAATTCAGCGCGGAGACAAAATTATATGGCTCTATCCCCATGTTAATTAAACGGGTAATAACATCAACTACGTTGTTCGCGTGTATTGTACTGAATACCAGATGGCCGGTTAACGCCGACTGCACCGCGATCTGGGCTGTTTCGGAATCGCGAATTTCTCCAACCATTATCTTGTCCGGATCGTGCCTAAGAATAGAACGCAGCCCCCTCGCGAAGGTAAGGCCTTTTTTTTCATTAACAGGAACCTGTGTCACTCCCGGCAGTTGATATTCAATAGGATCTTCAATAGTAATTATCTTTTCCTCAGGAGTATATATCGCGGATAGAGCGGCATAAAGGGTTGTAGTCTTCCCGCTTCCTGTAGGCCCCGTAACTAAAATCATACCGTAAGGCTTTACTATCTCTTTTTTAAATCTTTCCAACTCTTCCGAATCAAATCCTAAATTTGTTAAATCCAAATTCAGGGCTATTTTGTCCAGTATACGAATAACCGCATTTTCTCCGAAATTACTTGGAATAACTGAAACCCGGAAATCAATATTCCGCCCTTCAAATCTAATTTTAAAACGGCCGTCCTGCGGAACGCGTTTTTCCGCGATATTCAACTCCGCCATTATCTTTATTCTGGAAACTATTACCTCCTGAAATTTTTTAGCCACATTCTCCATTGCCGGATAAAGCACTCCGTCAATCCTATACTTCACACTTACATGTTCTTCCATTGATTCAACATGGATATCACTTGCCCTTTTTTTGATAGCATTGTTTATAATGGAATCAACCATCTTAATTACAGGATTGTTCTTATCTTCTAATTCCCATGCTATTTTTTTCTCTTCTTTTTTTTCAGTTTCCTCTCCATCTTCTTTTATAATCCGCATCCCTAAATCTTCCGCCATTTCCTGCAACACATTGGATTTATTGTTAAAACTCTCTAAAACCTTTTTAATGGCTCTTCTCGTGCTAACTATAAGCCTTAACTGAACATCCAGCAATATTTTCAATTCATCAAGCAATACCAGATTTGTTGGATCGGCAATCACAATTGTTAAAACATTGGCTTCCTTTTTATACGGGACAAATAAATAACCCTGCATTTTCTCCAGTGTAATTTCCTTGACTAACCCGTTATCAACCGAAAAATCATCTAAGGAGATATATTCCAATCCCTGCTGTTTAGCTAACGCCTTTGCCAATTGGTCATCGCTTATTAAACCTTTTTCTAACAAAATTTTTGTTAATTGTCTTTTTCCCTTTTTTTGTTTTATTAAAATCTCTTCCAATTGTTTTGAAGAAATGACTCCATCTTCAGTTAATATTTCTCCTATCTTCTTGTTTGGATAGGAAACCGCCTTAATATCCAATAAATGTTTAATCCAGTGAGAATCTTTGTTTTCCATAATTTTACGTTTTTTTCCTTAGAGATGATTCCCAGAAAAATAACGCCAATCCAGCCAGACTTGTGCTTATAATTCCCGCGATAACGCAAGTTAACGCCATAAAAAACGCAATATTAAAATCCCATTCCAAAAAATATCCAAACAACCCGCCTAATATTCCTGAAAAAATACCCGCGCCAAGCATACTAACCACCGAGTCTATTGTCCTTTCAATAACATTCCTTCTAACAATATGTTTAATATCTTTAATCAGCAGCTTCATAAAAATAAAACCAACAATCAAACCTATTATGCCTCCCGCCACACCGCCTTTTAATTCAGACGAATAAACCGCGCCTATAGCGGAACCAAAGGCTGTAAAAATCACTGTGATCGTTTGAAAAAGCCGGTGACGTTCCGGCCATGTTATTTGCTGCATATTTTACTCCACCTGAAACGCATCTTTAATTAATTCAATTTTTTCAATATCAACTGAATCATTTTTATATAAAATTATCACAACATCAAATCTGCACGAAAAATCATTAAGGTTTTTCACCTTTAAATAAAATTGGGCAACGCGTATAATATTTTTCTTTTTCCGCCATCCTATGGATTCTTCAGGAGAACACAACCCTTTTTTCCTGCTGCGAACCTCGATAAATGCCAATGTTTCTTTATCATCCAACGCTATTATATCAATTTCCTGATGCCCAAAACAAAAATTTCTTTCAAGAATTTTATATCCCTTACGAATCAAAAATTTACAAGCTTCATTTTCAGCATAATTGCCTCTTTGCTTTGTATCCACTTTAAAAAACCCCTATTCTGTCATTCCCGCGAAGGCGAGAATCCAGTTTTAGGACAAGTTTCGCTGGGACACAGCGTCTGGATTCCCATTTACACGGGAATGACGGTTCCCCCACGAGCGACTAGCGACTAGCGACGAGCGACTATCCCCCACTCCTCTGTAACTCCTCCTATGTATCGGACACGGCCCATATTTTTTCAACAGCAGCAAATGCTTGCTTGTCCCATATCCTTTATGTTCGCGGAAATTATATTCCGGCCAGACATGATGATATTCATCCATCAACCTGTCCCGTGTCACCTTAGCTATTATCGAAGCGGAAGATATTGTAAAAGAAAGAGAGTCCCCTTTAACTATGGGGATTTGCTGGATATCAATTTGAGGTATTTTTTCTCCATCAACTAAAAGATAATCAGGCCGTATTTTAAGATTGATTACAGCCTTTTTCATTGCCAGAAAACTTGCCTGCCTGATATTGATCCGGTCTATAACATCCTCTTCTACCCGTCCCAAACCAATACTTACGGCTTCTTTTTTTATAACGTGAAACAATTCTTCCCTTTTCCTGGAAGATAATTTTTTGGAATCATCAATCTCTTCTAAATAAAACCCCTTTGGCAATATAACAGCGCACGCAATAACAGGGCCCGCCAACGGCCCGCGCCCAACCTCATCAATTCCAGCAATAAAATTATTGCCTCGCGACCAAATTGATTTTTCATAAAAGAGATTATTTTTCAAGAACAGCCCTCTTTCCTTCAAGTTTCTCTTTAATCCTTCCTTCTTTCCGGGATTTTTCTCTCAAATAATAAAGCTTAGCCCTTTTAACTATTCCCTTTTTTATTAATTGGATCTTTTCCAAAGCAGGGGAACAAATAAAAAACTTTCTTTCAACACCTACACCATACGAAATTCTCCTGACAATAAAATTCTCTTGTATCCCCCGTTTCTCACGGGCAAGCACCACCCCTTCAAACGCCTGAACCCTCTCCTTATCTCCCTCGACAATTTTCAGATAAACTTTTATAGTGTCTCCCGATCGAAAATTAGGAAAAACTTTTTTAGGTTGTCTGTCCTCGATTATTTTTCTAAAATCCATGATTTTCATCTCCTCCCGTCATTCCCGCGAAAGCGGGAATCTAGTTTTGTAAATTAGGTTTTAGCCGTAAAGATCTCTCCTTTTCTTTAACGTCTCACTAATACTTTGTTTTTTCCGCCAGGATTCTATTTCTTTATGATTCCCCGATAAAAGGATATCCGGCACCTTCATTTTCCTAAACTCCCGCGGCCTGGTATATTGCGGATACTCCAATAATCCATCGCTAAAAGATTCATTTTTAACAGAATCCGCGCTTCCTAATACCCCGGGAACAAACCGTGCAACCGCATCTATTACAACCATCGCCGGCAGCTCGCCTCCAGTAAGAATAAAATCTCCGATAGAAATCTCTCCATTCACAAATTCCTTTACTCTTTCGTCAACTCCCTCATAACGGCCGCATATTAAAATTAATCTTTTTTTCTTGCTCAAACCTTCAACTAATTTTACATTCAGCGTCTTTCCCCCAGGACTCAACAGACCTACCCACGTATCTTTTCTTTTGTATTTAAGCGCCTTTAAACAATCATAAATAGGATCAACCTTCATTACCATTCCAGGCCCGCCGCCATAAGGATAATCATCAACCATTTTGTGTTTATCTTTGGAATAATCCCTTATGTTATGAAGATTAATTTTAATCAGGCCCTTTTCCCGCGCCCGTTTAATTATACTCTCCCCAAGAACATTTTTGAACATATCGGGGAAAATCGTTAACACCTCAAAAGTAATCATAATAAATAGTTATTTCTTAATTACGCAGGCTATAAAGCCTGCGGCTATTTCTTAATTACGCAGGCTAAAGCCTGCGGCTACCGCTCTTGTGTCATTCCCGTTTATTTCTCTGTCATTCCCGCGAAAGCGGGAATCCAGCTTGGTAGGTCTGGGTTTTACTAAACCCAACATTATCTTAAATAGTTGGGTTTCGCAAGCTCAACCCAACCTACTTTTTACTTTTTAATAACAAATTTTTCACTGTGTCCGAAGGTTTAGCTCCGACACTAATCCAATAAGCTATTCTGTCCATTTTCAACTTAACATCCGCCGGATTGGTCAACGGATTATAATAACCAAGTTCTTCTATGAATCTACCACCCAACGGTTTAGTAGATTCCGCCGCCACAACGCGAAAAAACGGCCGGTGTTTATTACCCATACGTCTTAGTCTGATTTTTACTGCCAAAAAATATCACCTCCCTTAATCAGTTGTCAGTCGTCAGCTTTGTAGGTTGGGTTTTACTAAACCCAACATTATCTTCTATAAATAGTTGGGTTTCGCAAGCTCAACCCAACCTACAAATCTTCTGATATGTAGGGGCAGGTCCCCGTGCCTGCCCTCTTTTATTTGGGCGGCCACAGGGAGCCGCCCC
>JBDROR010000168.1:0-4117 GCA_043809805.1 bacterium | reverse complement strand
TCTACCGTTTCCTCAAAACTATAATTCGCCCTGTAATCAGTTTTCGTTTTTAAATATAACCCTAACACCAATCCTTCGCCTGCCCCAAAAAGCGCCTGCCGTGCCGCCTCTATATTAAATCCTTTGTTGAATACTCCCATTTTCTGCCCCTGCTGGATTATCTTTTCCATTATGTCGAAAAATTCCGCCTGCTCAGCGGTTACAAGTTTTTCCTCTATCCCCCATTCTTTACGCCCGTCTATCAGCATTACTATTCCTATCTCAGGCCGTTCCGACATCAAATATCCAGCCACCGTCGTAAATACAATCTTCATCATCTCCACAGGATCACTTACTCCTAAAAGATTTTTCCTTAATCTTATTAAAATGTCACCCCAGCCTTTTTCTATTATCCCGGCTAATATCTCTTCTTTAGATTTAAACACATAATACATCGCTGAATCGCTTGTCTTTGCTTCTTTTGATATCGTCCTCGTGCTCGCGCGGAAAAATCCTTTTTCCGATATTTCTTTCGCCGCCGCGTTGATTATACGATCCCTTAAATCCATTTTCTCATTTCTTATCATATTTTAATTTCCTCCATCTTTTTCTTAGTATCATTTCTACTAATTTTAGGAACCAGCTGCTAAGCAAAAAAGGCACCTCTATCGGCTATTTTCCTTAAAGCCGACAAAGATGCCTTCTGTGAAATCCATCATCTTAAATCCCCCACCCCTGAGAAATTTGTTACATACCTAAAATCCCTAAAGTAATGCCATAAATTGTATCAAATTTAACTGTTTTGTCAAAAGGATTTTTGAACTTTAACCTCTTCTTTTTCAATTGTCTTTGACTTATCCTAAATTTTTTTGGTATGATACAAGGAAACAATCGCGTTTAAATTATGACAAGAATAAATATTAACAAAATATTAATGCTTCTTAAAAAAGCATATCCAAAGACAAAGACCGCTCTTAATTTTACCAGCCCGCTGGAAATACTGGTTTCAACAATACTATCAGCGCAATGCACCGATGTCAGGGTAAATCTGGTAACAAAAGTCCTTTTCAAAAAATACAGAAAAGTTGAAGATTTTGCCCGCGCGGATTTAAAGACGTTCGAGCAGGAAATACGCTCAACGGGATTTTATCACAATAAGGCAAAAAATATTATCGCGTCGTGTCAAAAAATAATGAAAGAATTTGGAGGTAAAGTCCCTGATACTATGGAAAAATTAACGCAGTTTCCCGGTGTCGCAAGAAAAACCGCGAACATTGTGCTTTCTAACGGTTTCGGGAAAATTGAAGGTATCGCGGTTGATACCCATGTCCAAAGATTGAGTCAAAGATTAGGCTTTAGTAAAAACGATAATCCCGTTAAAATCGAAAAAGACCTGATGGCGATTTTAGATAAAAAAGAATGGGGCGATTTTTCAAATCTTTTGATTGAGCACGGAAGAAAAATCTGCGCGGCAAAAAAACCAAAACACGCTGAATGCATATTGAAAGATCTATGCCCGTCAAAAAATATTTAAATTATTTTCCGCGCGGTAAACTTTTACCAGTTCAAGTAATTCATCGCCAAACTGTTTTATTTTTTTATTGCCTATTCCTTTGATTTCTTTGAGTTCCTGGATAGAGGAAGGAAGATTATTTACCAACTGCGCGATAGTTTTTTGGTGCAATATCATAAAGTGCGGCACGTTTTGTTCGTTCGCCTTGTTATCGCGCCAGGTTTTCAGGTTTGAATAAAGCTCAGGATGAGCGATATAAGACGGCGGATGTGTATCAGCAATTTTCTCCACAGGTTTTCTTTCAGGTTTTCTGATAGAGGCTTTTGCCTTCGCAATTAAAACGTTATTTACAATAAATCCTTCCCGGCAGGACTCGAAACATGTTAATTTGACAGCCGCCTCTTCGACAAGCCGCCCTAGTGCCTCTTCAACTGATTTGCGCGCGGATTTATTGTCAGATTCCACTTCAGTATGCTGTAACGCGTTAAGAACAATAGCATCGATTTTTTCGGTGAAATATACACCGGCCTTTTTTACACGATCCTGCAAAGGCGCATTTTCCTCAATATTATTTTGCCCGGCGATAAGTTGTTGAAGCTGAACCTCAAATTTTTCCGCCACATCGGCAATTTCAGTTTTAAAAAACGTGTTCATCCTATCAAAAATTTCTATAAAGCCGGGATGGAAACTAATTTTATATTCGTTCAACAGTTTTACGCAGTAATTTAATCGTTTTCGCATAAGATTGAAATCAAAAAGCTCCATCAAAACCATATGCTGATAGGCATTTTTAGACTCTTCTAAAAGCTTTTGGCACGGAGGGTTTTGTTCAACACCGCGATTAAAAGCCCTTATGGTTGAATCACTTTTAATACTTCCCCGCGAGATAGGTGTGCTTAACACCAATCCCTCGAGCGTTTTCAAGCGGCTCAGCGCGACATAAACCTGGCCGTGAGCAAACGCGGCATTGGCATCGACAACGGCTTTTTCAAAAGTTAATCCCTGACTTTTATGAATTGTAATGGCCCATGCAAGCTTTAGAGGATGCTGGACAAAAGTGCCGGCAATGGTCTCTTTTATTTCTTTTGTGGTTTCATCAATAGAATATTTTGAATTTTGCCATTCAACCGGTTGCACCGGTATTGAGGCCGCATCACCCGGGCATTTCACAAAAACGGTGTCATCTTCAATAGAGACGACGGCGCCTATTTTGCCGTTATAGTAAAGTTTTTCGCGTGAGACGTCATTTTTAACGAACATCACCTGCGCGCCCTCTTTCAGTGTAAGTTCAGAATCGGTCGGAAAGACGTATTCGGGAAAATCGCCTTCCACACTTGCATTAAAGGTATACGCCCTTCCCTGCAGCTTTTGCAATTTCAATTCATTTAAGTCTTTGGCCTGAAAATTATGGGTCGTCAGGGTAATATATCCCTTTTCATCCCGCTGACTGAACCCGGGGATATATCTTTTATTCAATTCGCGTAACATATCGCCATCAATTGCGTTCTCGCGTATTTTGTTGAGAATCTCGATAAAAACGCTGTCGCTTTGACGGTAAATATGTTTAAGCTCAACACTTACATACTCGGTTTTCCGCAGGGCTTTGCTCCCAAAGAAAAAAACGGTGTCGTAATAACTCTTGAGAAGTTCCCATTCATTTTTTTTCACAACAGGCGCGAGCTGCTCGAGGTCACCTATCATAAGCAGTTGTACCCCTCCGAATGGCTTGTCCTTGTTTTTATATCTTCGCAGTACCTCATCAATTCCATCGAGGAGGTCGCATCGGACCATACTTATTTCATCAATTACAAGCAAGTCAAGACTTTTGATAATATTTATTTTATTGCGGCTGAATTTTTTTGAACCGTTTGAAACGGCGTTTCCACGCTGATCTTCCGATATATACGGGCCAAAAGGCATTTGAAAAAACGAGTGGATAGTCACACCGCCCGCGTTAATCGCGGCAACACCTGTTGGCGCGACCACTATCATGCGTTTTGGCGAATCTTTTTTTAAATTATGCAGGAATGTGGTTTTGCCGGTGCCCGCTTTTCCCGTAAGAAAAACATTTTTACCGGTAAATTTTACAAAATCGAAAGCCAATTGCAATTGGGTGTCCATTGTGGCAAGATTATATCTTTGCCGAAAATTACTGTCAAGCTTTAAAAAGAGCTTTGTTGAATAACTTTCACAATTATATTACAATAAATTTATGCGCGTTCTACTCGTAAATCCATATATCCATGATTTTGCCGCTTTTGACCTCTGGTCTAAACCCTTAGGAATTTTAAAGATCGCGGGTTATCTCAAAAAATTAAATTGTGAAATTTCCCTGATCGATTGCCTGGACAGATTGCACCCGTCCCTGAACGAATTTTTAAAAGGCAAAACGCCGAAAAGCTCGCCTTTTGGAAGCGGGCAATATTATGCGGAAGAAATAACAAAACCGGAAATTTTTAAATCCATTCCAAGAAAATTCAAACGATACGGTTACCCTCCCGAGCTTTTTAACAAATTACTTAATGAAATTAAGAAACCGGATGTGATTCTGGTAACATCAGGAATGACATACTGGTATCCGGGCGTGTTTGAAACAATAAAAATATTAAAACAAAAATTTCCAGG
>JBDROR010000167.1:0-4633 GCA_043809805.1 bacterium | reverse complement strand
TAATACAGTTGGCGTTATTATAAGAGGGGTTGAAGAAAAAAGGCCGGAAATTATTAATACAGTAGGGAAAAATATTATTGAAGGTAAATTGGATTTTGGGGAAAAAGGGATTATTTTAGGAAGTGAATTAGCGGCAAAACTAGGGATATCGGTTGGCGATAAGTTAGTTGCTATAACCAAGGTAATTATGACTCCGATGGGTATGATGCCCCAATCCAACGAGTTTTTGGTTGCGGGGCTATTTGAGACAGGAATGTACGAATATGATGCGAGTTTGGCTTATATCTCTCTTGAAAGCGGGCAAAAACTTTGCGGTTTAGATAATAACGCGGTGACTGGTATTGAAACAAGAGTTTCTGATTTTAACAAGGCGGAAGCAATAAGTAAAGATTTACAAAAAATGCTGGGATATCCTTATTGGGTGCGAAGTTGGGGCGATATGAACCGCAATTTTTTTTCGGCCCTTAGGCTGGAAAAAATTGTTATGATTATTATTATGACTTTGTGTGTTTTGATCGCGGCTTTTAATATAATAAGCGCTTTAATTATGGTAGTCATGGAAAAAACTAAAGATATCGGCGTATTAAAATCTCTTGGTGCGACTTCAGGAAGCATACGGTTTATATTTATTCTGTTGGGATCGATTATTGGGTTAGCGGGAACATCTTTGGGCGCGTTTGGCGGGGTTTGGCTTTCAAAGTCATTAAACCATATTATTAAGTTTATTGAGAATATGTTCGATATTAGTGTTATTCCCGCTGATGTTTATTACCTGAATTTCCTTCCTACGCATTTGGAAGTGAAGGACGTGCTTTTTATTTCGGCGATGGCTGTTTTTATATGTGCCGCCGCCGCGTTATATCCGGCGCATCAGGCATCGAAACTTAATCCTGTGGAAGCGTTGAGGTATGAGTAGGGGCGAATCCATGTATTCGCCCGAATGGATTGTAGGGGCGACCCTATGTGGTCGCCCTGAATGGAAAGAGGGCAGCCACACAGGGCTGCCCCTACGGAAGAAAGATTTCTCCCTTCGCTCGAAATGACAAGTTGTGTGATCGAAATGACAATTGTTACGGGGATTTTTGAATGTTTCCCCCTTTGAAAAAGGGGGATTAAGGGGGATTTACATTTGAAAATTATATTAAAGGTTAAAGATTTAGGAAAGTATTATTATAACGGGAATAAAAGGCTTGATGTTTTAAACGGATTAAATCTGGATGTGGAGGCCGGCGAAATACTGGGTATTTCCGGGCCGTCAGGTTCGGGGAAAAGTACTTTACTGCATTTAATTGGGGCACTGGATAAACCGAACAGCGGCGCGATTTATTTTGAAGACAAAAATCTAAATGATTTTTCGGGAAATGCGAGCGCCCGGTGGAGAAATGAAAAAATCGGATTTATTTTTCAGTTTTACAACTTATTGCCGGAGTTTAATGTTTTAGAAAATATATTTTTACCGGCATTAATTTCTGGCGAAAAAATCGGAAGAAAAAAATTGGAAGAAAGGGCCTTCGGCCTTTTAGAATTAGTGCGTTTAGAACATAAAGCAAAAAGCAAACCCACAGAACTTTCAGGGGGAGAGCAGCAGCGTACCGCTATCGCGAGGGCGTTAATGAATGACCCTGATTTGATTCTGGCTGATGAACCTACCGGGAGTCTTGATAAAAAAAATGGCGAAGCTGTTTTAAATTTGATTAGAGAGTTAAATGAAACTAAAAAGAAAACATTTATAATAGTTACACATAATGAATCGTTGGCAGAAAGATTTGGCCGTCGGGTACATTTGGTGGATGGAGTTATTAGGGAGGAAATACATGCAAGAAACTAAAAAGATTTGGATGGATGGAAAATTTTGTGATTGGAAGGATGCCAATGTTCATATTTTAACACACACACTTCATTATGGGCTCGGTGTTTTTGAAGGAATACGATGTTATTCCGCTGAAAAAGGCACAGCAGTTTTTAGATTAAAAGAACACGTCCAGCGCCTTTTTGAATCCGCGCGGATTATGCAAATAAATGTCCCTTTCAAGCAGGAAGAAATATTTCAGGCGATAATTGATACCATTAAAATTAACGAATTAACGTCGGGGTATATCAGGCCGTTGATTTATTTTGGTTATGGCCAGATGGGGCTCAATCCTAAAAATTCTCCTGTCAAAGTCGCAATAGCGGTTTGGCCGTGGGGAAAATATTTGGGGGATGGAGACGGCGGCATCAGGGTTAAAGTTTCTTCATATACAAGACTACACAGTAATATTTTTATGACTAAAGCGAAAGTTTGCGGCGCCTATGTTAATTCAATTTTGGCAAAATGTGAAGCATTGGATGACGGATATGATGAGGCGGTGCTTTTAGACCCTGAGGGCTTTGTGGCTGAAGGCACAGGCGAAAATTTATTTATTATTAAAAATGGAAAATTAAAAACTCCTCCGGTTGATAATTCTTTATGCGGAATTACCCGTGATACTATTTTTAAAATAACCGAAGGGCAATTTGAAATAGAAGAAAAGCGGTTCAGCCGGGATGAATTGTATATCGCGGATGAGGCATTTCTTACAGGTACGGCTGCGGAAATAGCCCCTATTCGTGAGGTGGACCATCGCCAGATCGGTGTTGGTAAACCCGGCCCGATTACAAAAATAATTGAAGAGCGATTTTATGATACCGTTAACGGCAAAAACAAGAAGTTCGAACATTGGCTGACGTATGTGAAATGAAAAGAAACGCCCATTTATTGTCATTCCGAGCGGGAGCGAGGAATCTGTTGTAGGGGCGCAATTTATTGCGCCCAGAAATCAGGGCGTGATAAATCACGCCCCTACGGAGAAAAGATTTCTCGCTTCGCTCGAAATGACAATTGGTCGTTCGGTTTGTCATTCCGAAGCGAAGCGAGGAATCTTATACTGACAAAATTGTACGTTCGAAATGACAATTAAGGGGTAAAATATGCTTTGCGAAAATTGCAAGAAAAAAGAAGCAAATGTTCATTATACGGAAGTTTTCAATAATAAAACCCGTGAAATGCATTTTTGCTCTAACTGCGCTGAAAAAAATGGAATAGTGAATATTGATTTTATCGAGAAACAATTTAATGTTTCACCGTTGATAACAGACTTTGTAAATAATAAAAAAAGCTGCAAATATTGCGGGTTTTCGTATGGTGATTTTAAGGAGATAGGGCGGCTGGGGTGTTCCGGATGTTATGAATCATTTTCAAAAGAATTAATCCCTTTAGTCAGGCGGATACATGGACGCATACAGCATATTGGGAAAGTTCCGGAGAGTAAAAAGGCAGAGATTTTTAGAGAAAAAGAACTTTCAATTTTAAAACGGAAAATGAAAAAATTAGTGGCCGAAGAAAATTATGAAGAAGCGGCAACGATACGTGATCAGATAAACATATTGGAAAACGGTAGCCGCAAGCTTTAGCTTGCGTTTATTGTTTCGCGGGTTTTCGCAGGCTGAAGCCTGCGGCTACCATCAGTAACTGGCCGGTTAGAAAGGTAATATGCAAATTATTCAAAAATTAATCGACAGAACAAGTAATTTAATAAATAAAGACGCTCTGTTAAATAACATTGTCATCAGCTCTCGCATTCGTTTGGCAAGAAATGTTGAAGGAATACCGTTTACTTCCAATTTTAATGAGAATGACCGTAAGAAAATGTTTCTTTTGGTAAAAGACATATTTGATTCGAAGGAAATAGTTAAAAACTCTATTTTTATGAATTTGGGGGATTATACCCGGATTGAACGGCTTTTTTTGGTTGAACGCCATTTAGTCAGCCGGGAACATTCTCAGGGAGGGGAAAATTATGGAGTGGTTATCAATGATACAGAAACAATCAGTATAATGATTAATGAAGAGGACCATTTTCGTCTGCAGGCGTTGCATTCAGGACTGCAATTATTTTCCGCGTGGAGAATAATTGATGAAGTAGATGAAAAATTAAGCAAAAATATAAATTATGCTTTTTCTCCGGTGTTTGGATACTTAACCTCGTGTCCCACAAATTTGGGCACTGGAATGAGGGCGTCTGTAATGCTGCATTTGCCCGCTTTGATTCTTACAAAACAAATTGATAAAATTATTGCGTCCGCGAGTAAAATGAATATAATAGCCCGCGGGTTGTATGGAGAAGGAAGTAAGGTTTTAGGAGATTTGTTTCAGATTTCTAATCAGGGGGCGTTTGGTTTTAAGGAAGCAAATATTGTTAAAAAAATTGAAGAGACAACTAAATATATAGTTGATTGTGAAAAAACAGCAAGGGAATATTTATTAAAAGAATCTAAATCATTACTGGAAGATAAGGTGTGGCGGGCGTACGGTATTCTTAAACATTGCAGAACTATTTCGTCGGCGGAGGCATTGAGTTTAATATCTCTTGTAAGATTAGGTTTGGATGTGAAAATTTTGTTTAAAATTGGTATTGATTTTAATATTTTAAACCGAATGATGTTGTTAATCCAGCCGGGGCATCTGCAAAATATTGAAAAAAAACGTTTAGATATAAAAAACCGCGATATATTAAGGGCTGATTTGATAAGAAAAATGCTTAAATAACGACGATATACGAGGAGATTATATGTTTGACAAATTTACAGAGCGCGCGAGAAAGGTAATTATATT
>JBDROR010000166.1:0-3495 GCA_043809805.1 bacterium | reverse complement strand
ATTTTATGCAATTTATAAAGGCAGAAGGGCTTGATTTTAAAAGCGCTTATCTTTTCGGTTCTTATGCTGTAGAAAAGTATCGTAAAGACAGCGATATAGATTTGGCATTAATTGTTGATAATTCAATTAAGGATATTTTTGATGAACAAATTAAACTAATGAGAATAGCCGCGAGATTTGAATACCCCATAATAGAACCCCATCCAATATCGGAAAAAGATTTTAAAGACGGCAATCCTTTTGTTAATGAGATTTTAAAAACAGGTATACGAATTGCTTAAATATCCGGTATCATGGCCATTGTTTCAGAGGGAAGAAGAGGGACAATACTATAGTCGCCCTAACGTTAGTTAGCAACGGCAAGGTTAGCCATGAAGTAGCAGTGGCATTAGTGGAAAGTGAATATGAAAAATACTATATTATCCATGATAAAAACTATATCTCCGATAAATTCGAAATCACCTGAATATAATAAAATTAAAATTTAGCCGGGAATTATTTTAAACCATGCTTCCCTGCGCCTCGGGCCGTCAAATTCACAGAAGAAAACTCCCTGCCATGTTCCTAAAAGAGGTATTCCTTTTTCGATTATAATCTGAACGGAAGAACCCATAACACTTGCTTTTATATGCGCCGGTGAATTTCCTTCAATATGTAGAAATTTCCAGCCGGACGGAATAATTTTCCCCAACGCGTTATCAATATCCGTAATGACATCCGGGTCGGCCTGTTCGTTAATAGTTATTCCTGCCGTCGTATGAGGAACGAATATCGTAATCAGACCGTCTGAAACTTTTTCCGATGAAATGAATTTTTTTATTTCCCCAGTAATGTTAATAAAATCAACCTGGTTATTTGTGTGTACTGAAATTTTTTTAAACATGGCTCAATTATATGTTAAAATGCTGACTAAAACAAATGAAAAAATATAACATATTAGCTAAAGAAACCGCGGTTAAGGCGGGCAAATTTTTAAAATCAAGGGTCGGAAAAATTCGAAAGATGAAGTATAAGGGAGAAATAGACATCGTTACGGATGTTGACTTGAAGGCTGAGCGAATAATTGTAGAAGCTATCCTCAAAAATTACCCTAATCATTCCATACTGACGGAGGAAGCGGGTACTATCCAAGGGAAAGAATCCGAATACCGCTGGATAATCGACCCTCTTGACGGGACCACGAATTTCAGCCACGGGTATCCGTTTTTTTGTGTTTCGATCGCGTTGGAAAAACAGGGTGAGATCATAATGGGCGCGGTATACGAACCTGTCCGCGACGAACTGTTTTTCGCAGAAAAAGGCAAAGGCGCGTATTTAAATAATAAAAAGATCAGTGTGTCTCCGGTAAATGACCTGAAAAAGAGTTTACTCGTAACAGGGTTCGCGTATAATATCCACAAGGCAAAAAGAAACAATAACATAAACCATTTCCGAAAATTTTTAAAAACCGCTCAGGCTGTCCGACGCGACGGTGCCGCCGCGCTGGATCTGGCTTATGCGGCCTGCGGAAGGTCTGAGGGTTTCTGGGAATTACGGCTGAACCCGTGGGATGTAGCCGCGGGGTATTTGATTGTCTGTGAGGCCGGCGGCAGGGTCACGGATTTTAAGGGGAACCCGTTTTCTATCTTCAAAAAAGAAATACTCGCCACAAATGGATCTATCCATCAGGCCTGTCTGAAAGTTATAAAAGCTGTTTCATAAGTCGGTTTCGTCTATATTATTATTGACATAGATACCACGATAATATATAATGCACCTATGTGCGAAACAGGAGGTAAGAGATGAGGCCCAAAAAAACAAGATGGGTAAAGTGTGAGCCAGGGGAGAGGTGTTTTCGTCCTCAGTGTAAACCTTTGAACAAATTAGATGGTGTGCATATGACTATTGATGAGTTTGAAGCGGTAAGGCTTTCTCATTTAGACAGTTTAACCCAAGTACAAGTAGCAAAAAAAATGAAAGTTCATCGTTCAACCATATCCCGCATATTAGAATCAGCGAATAAAAAAATAGCTGATGCTCTTGTGAATATTAAGGCCATAAAAATTGAGGGTGGGTGCTGTAAGATTATAGGAGATAAAAAACGTGAAAGAAAGAAATAAGTTTTTATTAATGCTTGCTGTTTTTGCGGCATGTTTCTATTTGCCTGTTGAGATATTACCGTTTAGCAACGCTGTGATTGAATCTTTAGCTTTAGTCCGTTGGTATGCCAGAGAACATGTGTTGCTCTGCCTTGTACCGGCCTTTTTTATAGCTGGTGCAATTTCTGTTTTTGTAAGCCAAGCGTCTGTTATTAAATATTTCGGAACTAAAGCGAATAAGTTTCTCGCCTATAGTGTAGCTTCTGTTTCCGGGACAATACTGGCTGTTTGTTCATGTACTGTATTACCGCTATTTTCAGGAATTTATAAAAGAGGAGCCGGGTTGGGGCCTGCTATAGCTTTTCTTTATTCAGGGCCTGCAATTAACGTGCTTGCGATTATCATGACAGCAAGGATACTTGGGTGGGAATTGGGCGTTGCTCGAGCTATAGGCGCTATTATTTTCAGTGTTGTTATAGGATTTTTAATGCACTTGATATTTATTAAGGAAGAGTGTGCCAGAAAAGCCGAAGGTGAACTTTTTGCAGGAGAAGTCAAAGAGTCGAGAGCCTTATGGCAAAACGCCCTGTATTTTTTCGCGATGGTCGGGTTTCTTGTTTTTGCCAACTGGGCGAAACCACAAGAAGGTGATACTGGATTATGGTCTGCTATCTTTGCCGCAAAATGGTACTTAGCAATAGGATTCCTGGTAGTGGTAGTTGTTATGCTCTTAAAATGGTTCAAAAAAGATGAAGTTTCTGAATGGACTAAAAGCTCTTGGACATTTGCAAAACAAATAATGCCATTGTTATTAATAGGAGTGTTGGTTGCAGGATTGCTATTAGGAAGGCCTGACCATGAAGGATTGATTCCTTCATGGATTATTGCAAAATCGGTTGGGGGCAACTCATTGCTTGCTAACTTTTTTGCAGCAATAGTAGGCGCATTCATGTATTTTTCTACATTAACCGAAGTGCCGATACTGCAAGGTTTGATCGGAGCAGGAATGGGGAAAGGCCCAGCACTGGCATTGCTTTTAGCAGGACCAGCATTAAGCTTACCTAATATGCTTGTTATTCGTGGAGTACTTGGAACAAAAAAAACAATATTTTATGTGAGCTTAGTTGTGGTTATGGCGACATTAAGCGGGATATTATTCGGAGCAATAGTTAAATAAGATGGAGGATTGAGATATGAAAATTGAGATTTTAGGAGTTGGTTGTCCTAAATGTAAACAGCTTACCGCTAATGTTGAGGCAGCGGTTAAAGAGTTGAATATTCAAGCTGAAATCGGCAAGGTTACGGATATTGACAAGATTACCGAATACGGTGTTATGATGACACCAGCTCTTACGGTAGACGGTACGGTTGTTTCATCGGGTAAGGTGATTAGCAAGGATGAGATTAAAAAAATTCT
>JBDROR010000165.1:0-3332 GCA_043809805.1 bacterium | reverse complement strand
AATTTTAATCAGCCGTTCTCCATATTGAGAATAATAGATTTTATAAACAATCGCCTTGCGCAGCGATTTCTTTCGATAAATCCGATAACTGAAATTACGGTGACACTTAACAATTTCCTTGCGCGGGAAACTGGGTAGGTTTAAAACCGTATCCCGCCGAGAAACTATTTCTGATTCAAAAACATCCGCCGCGATAAAATTATGCTGCCGACAGAAATCATATAATTTCGTGCCGGGATAAGGCTGAAAAACATAACAAACATGAGCATCAGGTTCAACTTTCTGATTAAGCGCGACCGTATCAAAATGAATCTCCTTCGTTTCAAACGGAAACCCAATTATATTATAACTTTTCGTGGCAATACCGAATTCTTTTACTTTCTTAAAAGCGTCGATTATTTGTTCATTACTCATGCTGCGGTTAAGTATATTTTTCCTAAAATCTTCGTTTCCGTGTTCTACCCCATATGTATTTTAAAACATCCTGTTTCTTTTAAAACACTTAACATATCCGCGGAAATAGTTTCAATTCGGGCATTTACTTCAAAGGGAATACCAATCTCCTGTTTATACTTCTCACAAAATGTAAAAACATAATCTTTATTAAGCGTGAAAATATCATCGGCGAAGAATACGGTTTTGAACTGATATTTTTCTTTTAAACTTTTCAACTCCGCTATTGCTCTGCCCACGCTAAAAAAACGCACGTATTTACCTTCCTGAAGCCTGCCCATAGTAGGAGACGCGCAATAAGCGCAATTAAAAGGGCATCCCCTTGATAACATAAAAGATAATCGGCCATAATCGGAATTAATTATATTTTGATAATCAAAGAGATCATAATCTCTGAATGGAAGAGCGTCAAAGTCAGAAATAAATGGTCTCGTAGGATTTTTAACAACCCGATTATTCTCTGTCTTAATCCATAACCCCTTTATACCACGATAATCCTTACCATCTCTTAAGGAACCCGCTAATTCAACAAGCGTTTCTTCTCCTTCTCCGCGGCAGATCGCGTCCAGACCTTCGATTTCGTAAAGACATTCCGGATAAAGAGAAGCGTGACACCCTCCTAAAACAGTAAAAGATTTTTTAAAACACTTAATTTTTGCCAATATTTTTTTAATATAAATAATCTGGGTAGTATCGGCAGTAAATCCTATAATATCCGGCTTAAACGCGTTGATTACCTGAACAATATTCTCTAATTGATTTTTATTCTGCGTGTAAAAAAGCTCCACCTGATGCCCACGCTGTTTCATTGTTGCTGATAATATTCCTATACCAAAATGATAACTGCGCGCTCCCAGCCCCATCGTATTGATATCCGTATAAACAAATAATATTCTCATCTTTTCACTAATTATATTCTTTCCTTCAGTATTTTTATAATTTTTTCCGCGGCCGCGCCGTCTCCAAAAGGATTAACTGCCTTAGCCATTCGGGAATAAACTTTCGCATCGTTCAACAAAATTTCAACAAATTTTATAATCTTATTAACATTTGTACCAACTAATTCTGCCGCGCCAGCTTCAACAGCCTCTACCCTCTCAGTTTTATCTCTCATTATCAAAATAGGCTTGCCCAAAGAAGAAGCTTCTTCTTGAACACCTCCGGAATCAGTAAGAATTAAATACGCCTGGTTCATCAAATAAACAAAATCCGCGTAATTTAAGGGAACAATTAGATGAATCCTCTCAATATCGGCCAACAATTTATCAACATTTTTCTTAACGTTGGGGTTAGGGTGAACCGGATAAACGACAATGACATCTTTGTTTCTTTCTACTATTTTTTTCAATGCCGAAACGATATTTTGTAAAGGTTGTCCAAAATTCTCCCTTCTATGCGCGGTAACTAAAATAACCTTTTTTGATTTATCTTTTAGATAGGGGAATTTATCACAACAATTGTTATTTTTTTTTATTCCCTTCAAAACATAAAATAAAGCGTCGATAATCGTATTGCCGGTTAAAAAAATGCTCGCTTTAGAAATATTTTCGGAAATCAAATTATCTTTCGCCCTGACTGTGGGGGCAAAATGAAAATCCGCCAAATGAGAAGTAAGCCTCCGGTTTATTTCTTCCGGAAAAGGGTTATATTTATCATTAGTTCTCAATCCCGCCTCGATATGGCCGATAGGAATTCTTTGATGGAATGCCGCCAAGGAAGCCACAAAAGTAGTCGCCGTGTCTCCCTGCACTAAAATAAAATCAGGATTTTCCCGCTCCAATATTTTTTTTATGCCCGCCAACCCTTTTATCGTAAAGTCCAATGGTCCCTGATTACGCCGCATAAGATTTAAATCATACTGGAGTTTGATATCAAATAAATCCAATACCTCATCCAGCATCTCCCTATGCTGGGCCGTAGTACAAACTACTGTTTCAAAAACAGAAGAATTCCTCTGCAATTGTTTTACTACTGGCACCAGCTTTATCGCTTCCGGTCTTGTACCAAATACAACAACTACTTTTTTTTTCTTATTTGCTTTTGACATAAATATCCCGTACTGCCGAAGAAACACCCGGACCAAACTGTACCCCATTAGAAATATTCGCCCAATTTTTCTTAAACCAGCTGATCGTATTTTTTAATCCTTCCTCAAAAGGAATATTGGGTTGATAACCAATAAGCTCCTTTGCCTTCTCTACCGAGGCTAAAAGCCTCGATTTAGTATCCCATTTTCTTTTATTTACAAAACTAATATCGCTGTTGCTACCGATTAAATTTTTAATCATCCTGGCTAAATCAACAATTTTTATTTCTCTTCCGGAAGCTAAATTCATCTCTTTACCCACCGCCTCTTCAAAAAAACCCGCCCTTAATAACCCTTCCACAATATCACCGACATAAGTAAAATCTCTGGTTTCTTCTCCTGTTCCCGTTATCGGCAAAACTTCTCCCCGCATAGCCCAATAAATAAAATTGGGGATAACATTTCGATACTGTCCCGGAATTTCGCCAGGTCCGTAGGAATTAAAAAATCTTGTTTTCACAATCCTTAAATTGTAATGATGCTGAAAAAAATTACAATAAAGCTCCCCTAACATTTTGGTAATCTGATAAGGTGTACTCAAATGCATCGACATAAATTCTTCTTTTAAAGGCAATGGCGCGTTACTGCCATAGATTGAACATCCTGAAGACGCGTAAATAAACTTTTCGACTCCGGATAAAACTGAATATTCCAATAATTTTAAAGTTCCCCTGCCGTTAATCATCAAATCTCTCTCAGGATGATCTACGGAATTTTGATTAGCAAAAAAAGCCGCTAAATGGAACACACAATCCGGTTTTTCAAAAAATACCCTTTTTAATTTTACTTCATC
>JBDROR010000164.1:0-12637 GCA_043809805.1 bacterium | reverse complement strand
GGAATAAAATTTGCGTTTTTAAAACAGCATTCTTTATTGCGATGTCTAAATCCTGTTGCTCAAGATTTTCTATAGCACTGAGTATTTCATGCAGGATTTTTCCTTTTAATATTTTGTTTCTATTTTTAATTAAATTCGCGTCCGAAAATTCTTCTTTGATAAATTCTATCCACTCTTTATATTCGGGGGGGGGTAAAGTTATGGATGATGTTTTGCCGGCCAAAATCCCCCCATCTCCCCCTTTGTAAAAGGGGGATAAAGAGGGATTAGCGCCTACTGCATTTTCGGGAATCAGATGTTTTGCGATATTGCCGTTTTCGGAAAATGGGATAAAAATATAAAGTTCATTTTCCGCCCGCGTCAAAGCAACATAAAGCGTATTGAGTTCATCGATAAACGATTTTTTGCATTCTTCCCTGAACATATAAGCAATACGGTTTGATAATTGCGCGTATTTCTTGTCGAGTCTGACAGGTAAAAGATTTTCAGAATCCTTGTCCATGAAACTTATATGCCGGTTTTTATTTGCCCTGGAAGAATTTTTATCAAACTCCAGAAATGGGATTATAACCGTTCCAAATCCAAGCCCTTTGGATTTATGGATTGTCAGAACCTTTATAGCGTCCGTATCTTTTTCGTTGATGAACATATTTTTACCGGTCAGCCCTTTAAAATAGTTCAGAAAATCCGTTATTCCGTTGTATTCCTGTTCGTTTTCTTTTATAAGCTCTATAAAATGCATAAAAAATGCCTGCTGTTCAGGGAAATTTTTAAACACATTAAATCTTTTATATATATCAATTACAAACTCATACAACTCGGCAAACCCCGCAGTTTTGAAAAAATGGTCAATGTGCTTGTCCCATATTTCAGGATGGGCGTTCTGGAATTCGAGATAAAGGTAAACATCTTTTCCCCTTAGGCTAAAAAGGAAATTGTGGATGTCAATTTTACTGATGCCCGCCGCCTCTGTAAAAAGCTTGCCCATTATAAAGGACGCGAAAGCAAGGTTATCTATCGGCGAATTGAGAAATTTTAGAAACGAAATCAGCTCCAGTATAAACTGATTGTTTTTTATGTTTAATGTTTTTTCGGATTCCACAGGGATATTTTCACTAATCAGCCAATTGCTTACAAGTTCCACATCCTCATTCTCGCGGCAGAGTATCGCGATGTCTTTCAGGCCAAAGCGGTTTTGCGTTTTTAACTGCTCTATAAGGTCTAAAAGTTTTTCTCTGATGATTTCATATTTTGTTTCTTTGTCGATAATTTCAACAGCTTCAACCCTCACGAATCCAAATTGATACTTTTCCTCTTTTCTGTGCTCCTGTTTCACGTGTGAAAAAATATTAACAATTTCTTCAATATCGGTTTCGCTAAAATTCCGCAGATTATCATCCTCGCTTTGCTGATAACCGATAAACCGCCTGAGATTTTCTTTCTCAAACACGTTGTTTGTAAATTCAACAATTTCTTTTTGACTGCGGTAATTTGTGTTAAGAAAAGTTTCCCGGACGTATTCCGGAAACCTATTTTTTATTTCGTCAAATAAAGTTGTCTCGCCTCCGCGGAACCTGAATATTGCCTGTTTTTTGTCGCCGACGCAGAAAAAACTTCCTCCGGTCGAAAGAATTTCTTCGACCATCAACTCTAAATTCTGCCATTGCAAAACGCTTGTGTCCTGGAATTCATCAATCAGAAAATGCCTGATTCGCGTCGCAAGACGGTAATAGAGTTCTGGTACATCAATTTCGTTTTTCTTAATCAGGGAATGCGCCCGTTCATTTAATTCCGAGAGAAACAAAACATCCTTTTTCTTCGCGTTAGACCGAAAAAATTCATAGACCGTGTCAAAAATATCAATATAGCAATTAAAAAATGAAGCCGATTCTTTTTCGGAAAGTCTGGAAGATTTATCGCGAATCTCTCCCCAGAGATCGTTAAGTTCTTTTGAAACAGTTTTGTTTTTCAGGGCAGGAAGTTCATCCTTTAAAAAGGATTTTTTTGCAATGTCGGCGAAGTCAAAACTATCTTTGTTCCCCTGTACAAAATTGTTTAAAGTTTTCCGGAAAGTTCCATTAATATCAGGTATCATTTTCCTATTCAGAGATTGGTAATCTTTAAGAAGGCAGCGTTTTGATATTAAAATATTTTCGCCTTTTAAATCAAACTTTTGGAAATTTTTACCATAAATATTCTTCCGGGAGTACATCGAATCAATTAAATTTAGAATGTCTTTCTTCGGCATCCAGCCTGTTTTATTTTCAAGATATAAATATTGGTGCAGGAAATTTTTAAAAAGCTCTTTAGTGGATTTATCATGATTGGCCTTGTCGATACACTCATCCAGACTGTCCGAAAGAAGATATCCATGATCGTCCCTGATCTCAAAATTGGACGAGATATCCAAACGAAACGCGCAGCTTATCAAAATTTTATTAATGAAACTGTCAATAGTTTGGATTTGAAAAAAGTCGTAATTGGCAATAATGTAATCCATTAATTCCTGTGCCTTGCTTTGTAGTCCCGAACGTTTATCAAAGGCGATTTCCCGCAGAGTCTCCAATATCCTCTCTTTCATTTCATTGGCGGCCTTGTTTGTAAATGTAATTGCCAGAATATTTTCGATTTGTTTCGGATCTGAATTTTCGGCGAGTAGAAGTTTTATGTAATGTTGCGCCAGCGCATAAGTTTTGCCCGACCCGGCAGACGCCTCGACCACATAGACATGCGGGCTGTCAGAATTTTGTTCAAGTGAATTATTCATATTATTTAGTTATTATATAGGCGCAATAAAAACAGTCAAGATAATTGTCGCACCGTATTAGGGGCAAAATTAAATGGTGTATTGATATCTTGTAATATATTTGATATATAATTCATTTTTAGTGCAATATGATACAAAAACTAAATCGTATAAAGGTTGAAGGGCAGTTAATCAATGCGCCTTTTTTGGTAAATTCTGTCTGTGAAGATCCCGATGATGAAAAATTTATCACATGTGCAATTGCAAGCCAAACTAAAATAATTATAAGCGGCGATAAGCAGTTACTTAAGTTGTTTGGACACAAAGGTATAGAAATTATAAAATTTTGAGTAATCACTCATGTTTTTCACTTGGCAAATTAATATCAATATGTATACCTATAGTGTAATCAATTTATGCAAATTGATATACTTAGCCGGCAGCGCCAAAAGATTGGATTAACACATATCTAAACTCCAGCTACTACAATGCTTCGCCAAATTAGCTGTCTAGAATGGGATTGCGTTCGTATTAAGATATAAAATTATGGTTAGAGTATGATATAATTTTTTTATGAGCAAAAGCAAAGTTTATTTTTTATTGATATTTTTTGTTTTTATAACATCCTGTTTATTTGAAGGTAAAAAGGATCCTGTAAATCCAGATGTAAATATAGTTCCTGTGGTGCCGCAAAGTGTTTGTTCTTCTCCGGAAGATTCCGGAGCAGCTATCGGCTGGGCAAATGTTAATAATGCTACAAGCTATAATGTATATATGCATACCGAACCGAGAATAACTAAAAATAATTATACTAAAAAATATGAAAACGCGAGTAACCCCTTTACGGTAAAAGATTTAATTAACGCAAAAACATATTATTTTTGCGTGACATCTGTGAATGAAGCTGGGGAAAGCGGGCTTTCGGTAGAAATATCATGTATCCCGAAATTACGGGATACACCAGGCCCGCAAACAGAGCCCGCTCCAAATTTCACTTTGCCTGATATAGACGGCAAGAATGTTTCTTTGACAGATTTTTCAGGGAAAGTAATAATTTTGGATTTTTGGGCGACATGGTGCCCTCCTTGCAGGAGTGAAATACCTCATTTTGTGGAGCTATACGATACATATAAAGATAAAGGCTTAGTAATAATCGGTATTGATGTTGATCCAAAAGAAAATGCGAGCGTTCTTAAACCTTTTGCCGCCCAATATGGAATAACCTATCCGCTCCTTTTGGGAACTGAACAGGTCGAAAATTTATACGGCGGTATTCAATATATCCCAACAACTTTTATTATAGATAGAAACGGAAATATAATACAAGAATTTGTCGGAGGCAAAGCTAAATCTGTATTTGAAGAAGCAATATTAAAATTACTTTGAAAATAAAATTATTTGCAGTTATATTAATTATCTTATCCGTTTTTTCAAAAGTATCCGCGTCTTCCAATGAATGGAAATGGGATTTGAGAAGTACGTTTCTTATTGAAAAATTCCGCGGTGTTTCCCCGCCTGATAATGAATTTGACACCAAATTTTTTACATCCTTGAAGCTGCGCAATAAATATGGAATAACTCCAAATATTAAAATTGAAACCGGTTTTAAATTTTCTCAAACACAGTTTGAAAGAGATAACCTTGTTTTTAAGGGAGAAGTGGATCTTTTCAATATCGATTGGTCATATAAACATACCAATGCTGTTATCGGCCGGCAGATTATCTCATGGGGGCGCAATTTTTTCTGGAATCCGACAAACTGGCTTGGTTCGATTGAATATGGCACAATGGAGAATAAAAATAAGTTATATTGCGCGGATGGTTTTTGTTCTATTGTTGAAAATGCGGCTGAAAAATATTTTGATCCGAATAATCTAAATTTTAGCGGTGAAAAAAGTATTGATGCCATAAAAATAAATGTTATATCGGGAGCCTTTAACGGGTTGGAATTTATTGGCGTCATGGAGGAAGAAAATTCCAGGTATGAGCACATTGGAATTATCAAAAATCGTGTGCAATTAACAGGCATTGATTTTGATATTTTTTTAGGAAGGTTTAAAAGAGAAAACCGAATAGGCATGGGATTAAATACGGATATTAAAAAAATTGAAATTATAAGCGATGTTTCGTGTTTTTATCCTGAAGAAAATGAAAATCCATTTGTGCTGGCTTCACTGGGAGCGGCATACAACTGGCCGGCTGCGGCAAAAATAAATATGGAATTTTATTATAATGGATATGGAGTGAAAGATATAGAAAAATACGCTGAAAAATCGCGGGATATAAGAATTCTATCAGGTGAAATAAACAATATTGCCAGATACTATATGGGATTACGATACAAAAACGAATATCACGCCTTATGGAAAAGTGAAATTTCTTTTATCTATAATTTCATAGATAAATCAAATTTAATAGGGCCGCAGGTTATCTATTCAATTTCCGATAACTCGGAATTTAAAGCGGGGGTTTTGTTTGCCGCCGGCAGACAGCGGGAAGATACTAAATTGCTTTCTGAATTTGGCGCGTATCCTGATAATTATTATATTCAATATGATTTAAATTTTTAATGTTTATATTTGATCTTTATCATTATTGTTTTGCGACTTTACCGGAATATGCTCGATTGATGTAATTTCGGGAAGCTCCTTGTCTTCGGACGCGCCTAACTCTTTGAATTTTCTGACGCTTGTCATAACCCGGCTCTCCAAAGAATTGGACATTTTGTTAAAGTTTATAACCGCCTGTGAAAGGCTTGAGCCTGTTTTATTTACATGTTCCAAAAACGGTTCAAATCTTTTGTATAATTCTTTGCCTAAATCCGCGATCTGTTGGGCGTTTTTAGCCACTTGTTCCTGCCGCCATCCATACGCGATCGCGCGGAGAAGGGCGATCAGAGTGGTTGGTGTCGCGATTATTACTTTGGACGCCATTCCATCCTCAAGCAACGCGGGGTCGTTTTCCAACGCGGCGCTTAAAAAAGATTCACCGGGCATGAACATTACAACAAACTCGGGCGCTTTTGGGAACTGATTCCAATAATTTTTTTCCGAAAGCGCTTTTATGTGTTTTTTAACCTGTTGTGAATGTTTTACAAGAAGAATTTTCTTTTTTTCTTCGGTATCCTGAACAATCGCGTCCAGATAAGAATCCAGAGATACCTTGCTGTCAACCACAATCTCCCGCTCATTCGGCAGATGGATAATCATATCGGGACGCAAACGTCCTTCCTCTGTGTTAACGGAAACTTGCTCAACGTAATCGCAATGTTCGGTCATCCCTGCAAGTTCCACCACTCTTTTTAATGTGATTTCGCCCCACCTGCCCCGCACTTCAGGCCTCCGCAAAGCGGAAACAAGATTGCCTGTCTCTTTCTGGAGTTGCTGCTCGGATGAGATAAGCGACTTAATCTGGTTGTCCAAATTTACGTATGCTGAAACCCGCGTTTTTTCCAGCTCATTTATTTGTTTTTCATATCTTTGCAGTGTTTCTGTCAGCGGCTGGACGATATTTTTTATTGCAGCCTCTTTGCTGTCCAAATCTCCCTTTGCCTTGCTTAAAACAACATTGAGACTTTCTTTCGCAAGTTCAAGAAACGCCTGATTATTGCTTTTTAATGCCTCGCCTGATAACGCCTGAAACGCGGTTGTCAATTTTTCATGGGCTTGTTCTAAAAGCTTTTTCTGCTCTTCTATATTCTTATTTGCCTCTTCAAGCCTGGTCTCCGCGATTGTCTTAGCCCGTTGAGCTAAGAGCCAGCCAATGGCTATTCCAAAATGGAAAAGCAGTCCATAAATAAATATATGCATGATTTGTATATTATCAGAAAATAAATTTGTTTTATAGTGAAAACTTTTAATATATAATAAGGATAATGTCAAAATAATATGAATTGTCATTCCGATCGAAGAGAGGAATCTGAATATAAGATTTCTCCCTTCGGTCGAAATGAAAAAATGCGCGGTCGGGTTTTCATTCCTAACTAAGTGATGAATCTGTTAAATTAGCTATCAGCGCTCAGCCATTAGCAAAAGCAAAAATAGAGCTGATAGCTGAATGCTGACGGCTAGCGTTATTAACAACTTACGGGGATTTTTAGGTGAAAACAGCATATTTTGATTGTTTTAGCGGGATAAGCGGGGATATGATTATGGGAAGCCTTCTGGATTCCGGATTGGATTTTAAAAAATTCCAAAAAGAGCTTACCCTTCTTAACCTAAGAGGATATTCTCTGCAGGCAAAAAAGGTAAAACGCGGTTCTTTAGCGGGAACTAAATTTGATGTTATTATTCACAAAAACGCAAAAAATCGCGGTTACAATGAAATTGTTAAATTAATTAAAAACAGCAGGCTGAGTAAAAAGATAAAAGAAAAAAGCCTTAAGATTTTTCAACATCTGGCAGTTTCTGAAGCAAAACTTCACAATGTTCCTGTCGCAAAAATTCATTTTCATGAATTAAGTTCGATAGACACGATTGTTGATATCGTGGGAAGTGTAATCGCTTTCGATATTTTGGGCATAGAAAAGATTTATTCATCAAGCCTGCCGCTAGGACAAGGCATGGTTAAAACAATGCATGGGATTTTGCCTATTCCAGCTCCCGCCACAGCGGATCTGTTGCGGGATGTTCCTGTCCGTTTAGGTGACGGGATGAGTGAATTGGTTACACCAACAGGGGCGGCGATAATTTCAGAAGTAACTGATGGATTTGGGAAATGTCCTGATTTGAAGATAAAAAATATCGGTTATGGCGCGGGCGGCAGGGATTTTCCGAATACGCCAAATCTTTTGCGCGTTATCATTGGCGAATCGTCTGAAGGCGAGGGAGAAGATGTTATCACGGTAATCGAAACGAATATCGACGACATGAGTCCGCAAATTTTGGGGTATGTAATGGAAAAGCTTTTTTCGAAAGGCGCTTTGGATGTATTTTTTACGCCTGTCTATGGCAAAAAGAACAGGCCGGGTATTTTACTTACGGTTTTATCTGAACTGGATAAGACAAACGAGTTGGCCAAAATTATTTTTGAGGAGACAACCTCTTTTGGTGTCAGGTTGTATGAAACAAGACGAAAAAAACTAAAGAGAGAAATAAAAGAGATAAAAACAAAGTATGGAAAAATAAGGGTTAAGTACGGGTATTTAGACGGCAAGGCCATTAAAGCTCAACCTGAATACGAAGACTGTAAAAAAATCGCGGAGGAGAAACAGATACCGTTAATTAAATTTTTTAAAGAGATTTAATGCTTTTCCCAATTTCTGTAATATTATATAAAGGTATAAAATTCTCTTGACAAATTTATACAAAGGTGTAAAATTACCTTAATGAAAAGAACGCAATCTTTTTATATTTTTAATCCCGATATTAGTGCCGGCAAAATGATATTTTTGTTCGGGCCACGCCAGGTCGGAAAGACAACATTTGTAAAAAACAAATTAAAAGAGTTAAAACAAGAATATCTTTATTTCGATTGGGATGATCCATATGTAAAAATGGAATACTCGAAAAATCCTCACTTTTTAAAACCGCATTTAGCAAAAATATCTCAAAAACGACCTCTAGTAGTTTTCGATGAAATCCATAAGCATAAAAACTGGAAAAATATTTTAAAAGGGTTGTACGATCTTCATCTTAACGAAGCGCAGTTTGTTGTTACAGGAAGCGCCCGGCTTGATTATTTTAGAAAGTCCGGAGATAGTCTCATAGGCAGGTATTTCTCATATCGTCTTCTTCCCCTGGGATTAGCGGAAGCGGCAGGTAACTTTGATTTTATTTTAAACGATGATACATTCTTATCATGCCCTGATAAAAAAAAGCTCTTAAATATTATACAAAAAGCGGGAAAAAAACCATTTAAGGATGCTTTTGAGAAATTGATGGAATTTGGCGGGTTCCCGGAACCTTTTACCAGAGCAAAAAACAATTTTTCTATTAAATGGCGAAGGGATTATAAATCTCTTTTGATATATGAAGATTTAAGAGATTTGACCCGTATTCAGGATATTAAAGGGATTGAACAGCTTTTACTGCTTCTTCCCGAGCGGGTCGGATCTCCGTTAAGTATTAATTCTCTTAAAAATATCTTGCAGGTTAATCATAAAACAGTCTCCGTGTGGCTTGAGGCGTTAAAAAAAGTCTACTTGATTTTTTCGTTAATGCCGTGGTCTAAAAACATTGTCAAAGCCATTAAAAAGGAAGAAAAAATATATTTTTTCGATTGGACAATGATAGACGATGAAGGGGCGCGATTTGAAAATGCGGTCGCAGTAAGTTTATTCCGATTAATTTCCCGCTGGAACGAATTAGGGCTGGGGGATTTTGAATTAAGATACATAAGGAATCAACAGGGGCATGAGGTCGATTTTCTGATTGTTAAGAACCAAAAGCCATTTGTCCTTTTTGAAGCAAAAAACAGCGATACCAATATCGCAAAATCCGGAATTTATTTCAGCGAACACTTGAAGATTCCTTATTATCAATTGGTGTCCAAAAAAGATATTGTCGAGGCATATCCTAAAGACAGATATATTATTTCCGCTTGGAAATTTTTGGGGTTATTGGGATAAAATTATTGGAAAGGAGGCTTTTATTATGAATCAGATCACAGAAACTATTAAAAAACGCCGTTCCGTCAGAAAATATCTGGATAAACCCATTTCAAAAGAGATTTTGCAAGAATTAATTGACACCGGGCGATTAGCGCCGACTGCCCGGAATGAACAGCCGTGGGAATTTGTGGTGGTAACAAATCGTGAACTTTTGCGGAAAGTAGGCGGGGTAACAGATCATGGGAAATTTATTTGTGATGCGGCCGCATGTATTGTGGTTTGCTGCCGTGATACCAAATATTTTTTGGAAGATGGTTCAGCCGCGACGGAAAATATTATTTTAGCGGCAGAAAGTTTCGGTGTATGTTCCTGCTGGGTCGCGGGCCATAAAAAAGCCTATTGCGAAGATATCAAAAAAATTCTTGGTGTACCTGATAATTTAATTATAATCAGCCTTATTTCGATTGGTTATCCTGATCCGTTAGAAAAAACAAGTAAACAGAAAAAAGGGTTGGACGAAGTCCTTCACTGGGAGAAATTTTAGTCTTACTAAAATAATTCCTGAATAAGTTTCTCTTTTGAAATTTTTAAGTAATCGGCTATATCTTTTAAAATATTATTTAGTGTGCCTATTTTAATAAACTGGTGGTCAGGAATAGTAATTTTATGTTCAAACTCTCTGAAATTTGAAACCAATCTTATGTGGCTGCCTGTTTCTCTTATGTTTTTGTACCCATACTTTTTGAGTATTTGAATTAATTCTTTTCCTGAAATATCTCTGGGTATCTTAGGCATAGGCAAATATTTCTTCTTTAACTATGTGAAGCTGAATAATACTAGGAATAGATTCCTCGTTATCAAAATGACAATGCAAGGCATCTTTAATATTTTTTTTGACTTCCTCTAATGTTTCACCTTCCGTGAAAATAGGATGTCCAAGTGCCTTAGCGGTATAGCCACCATCAGGAGATTCTTCCACTAAAAACGTAACTTCTTTTACTTTCATAATTCGCCGTCCTTCTATTAACAGGGGAAAGTATAATTCTTCCTCAGATAATACCATATAAAATGAGACTAAGGCAATAGCAAAATTTGCTAAATATTTTTTACACAGTACCTGATTATAGTTTGATACTTTTTCGGGTCCCCTTTAAAAAACATCCCCGGGCCTTTTAAATATTCCTCTTCGTGCGGCCCCGTTATTTTATAACCGCTGTCGCTGATGAATTTATGCAGTTTTTCAATGGTCGGGGTTTCTTCGTTGTATGGTCCGACATGGAGTATTTCCGCGACAGCGCCATATTCCCAATATTCAATCTTTACATCGGGTGAAGACTTTTCTGTTCCTTGGGGTAATGTTTCCACGGTTGCGGGTATAGGCAATCCATAAATACCAACCCATTCATTTTTTTGTGTTTCCGGTGTGTTTGGCCAACGTGCCTTAGGTGCTGACATTTTTAATCCTTTATTATTTTTTTTGAGAGTATAAAATGTTTTGAAAAGCGTTTTAAAAGCCGCTCCGCCAACTACATTTGGATTGCCTATACTTTTAACCACAAGCATTTTTTGCCTCGGTATTGCGCGCATTTTCGGATTTTTCAAATGTTCATATTCTTTGAACGTTTTTGCCGGGAAAAGAAAAAAAACTAAAATTAATAATACAATAATAATTTTAATTAGAATTTTTATCATGGGTTATCCTCCTATGAAATTATTTTATTAAGCATCTCAAATGTCTTTTCCTCAATTTTATAACATTCCAGAATCTTTAATCTTAAATTTTGCAATAACGCGTTGATATCTTTTGTCTTTACATCTTCCAGAGCGTTTTCCAATAATTCATTTTCTTCTTTAAGCATCACAAGCATTTTTTTATACGCGCCTTCAGGATATTCTTCAAAAAGCCTGTTTTTTTCGTACATTGACTCTTTTATTCTTTTTAGTGACGGCCATGAATCTGGCAACGCGCTTTCTGCGATTTCAGTCCATAATTTTGCGGATTGAATGAACATGTCCGCCGGTTCATTTAAACCGGGTTTATTTAAAATTACACTTGCCTCTTTAAGAAATTTACTATACATCGGCCGAAACCCGCTTCCGCCGGTGCCTCCTATTTCAATATACATAAATGTATTAAAAAGACATACTAAAAGATTCATGCCCTTGAATTGTTTTGGCCAGTTTGGAACAAGATTAGCCCATTTTTGAATTCCTGAGAACCCGATATTTTTTATTGGAGGATTTAACATATTTTTGCAGCAATCATTGATTGCTCCTGTAATTCCTTTTTCTAAGTTTTTTATTTTTGAAGGATACTTAATTTTGAGTAATTTATTTTTTGGGGCAAACGGCTGGAATTTTGAACCCCTTGCCTTTTTTAGTTCATCAATAGTTACGGTTACAGCCTTTTTACAACGGTCCGCAATATAAACTTTATTTTCAGTTTCATCAATTCCAAAAACAGTTACCGCGTGGCCGCCGAAATGGGCGCCTTCCGGCATAGCAAAATACGGGAAATAAGCCATGTCAGCCATGATATGGGCAGGTTCATTTTGCCGGAGCAGTTTTTTTAGTTCTGTATGTCCTTTTTCTGTGCTTGATGTTTGAAATATTTTTGCCTCAGCTCCGATTCGTTTGCAGATATTAAGCGTGCAATCGCCAACCTTCGAATTTCTTGTTCCGATGAAGGGCGCGGGCATCATCTTCATATACCAGTAAATAAATCCAATCCCGCCACCCAACCCTAAAAGCATTTCTTCGGATAGATTCAGCCCGCGATAATCCAAAATGTGTTTTATTGCTGCTGTCTCGCAATGTTTCCCGCCAAAATAATTAAAATCTTTAATTATCAGTTTTTCTTTTGTGTTCATTTTTAATTTCCTTTATTAAAAAATCAATAAATTTTATTTCATGTTTTATCAGAAATAATGGATGCCGAAAAACCGCTTGAGTATGAAAAGCTAGTTTTTCCCCACCATCAGACTTGAATTTATTTTCAATTTTTTTATATGAATCTAAAAGTAATTTTTTTCTTTTATTCAAACTAGTAACAACCTTTTCTCTCTCAACAAATGGTATTCCCGCAATTCCAATATCAAATTTCTTATCTCTTTCACGTGTGTTGGAAAGTGCATTTAGTATTTCATTTTCTAAAACAGTTTTTCCTCTTTGATTCAGCTTAATTTTTTTTGGTAAAGGACCTTTTCCGGTTTTTGTTTCATCAATAAACGAATCCACTAACATTTTTTTCTTTAATTTTTCAAGCCCGATATAAATTGAGGGGATACAATCTCTATCGTTCGCCTGGTGAAAAAGCAGCTTGACATGTACCTACACGTGTG
>JBDROR010000163.1:0-2571 GCA_043809805.1 bacterium | reverse complement strand
TGCATGACGGAAAGTTATGAGTTTGGTCTGCATAAAGGGCTAAATATAATAGCCGGATCCGTGCGTAAGTTTTCGGAGCCCATCTCTCAAGATAAGTTTTACAAAGTTCCGCATGTTGGTTGGAACAGATTATTAGTTCCCAAAAGAGATAAGGAAGGATGCTCTTGTGAGGTCTCCACTATGTGGGAGAATACGATTTTAAGTAAAGTCCGAAGCGGGGAGTGGGTTTATTTTGTGCATTCTTATACCGTTGTTCCGGAAGAAATGGCAGTTATTATGAGTGAAACAGAGTATGGTGGAATTAGTTTCTGTTCCGCCATTCATAGAGATAATATATTTGGATGTCAGTTTCATCCCGAAGTAAGCGGAGAAACAGGGTTGAAAATTTTAAAAGAATTTTTGTATGCGATGTAGCATATAAAATATAGCTTATTAACAGGAGGGAGAAAACCATGTTGTTTCCTAAAAAAACTTTAGATCGGCAGTTAACCAAGAGGTCCGAGGAAGTTAAATTTTGTAGAAAATGTGTTGTTTCTAATCAGCGGCCAAGAATTATTTTTGATGAGGAAGGGGTGTGTAGCGCTTGTCATTACGCGGAAATAAAACATAATGGCATTGACTGGAAAAAAAAAGAGGAAATGTTATGTGATTTGCTGAATAAATATCGGTTGAAAGACGGCAGCTATGACTGTATTGTTCCCGCCAGCGGGGGAAAAGATAGCGTTTATGTTGCGCATCAATTAAAATACAAATATGGCATGCATCCTTTTACGGTTACATGGGCTCCATTTATGTATACGGATATTGGATGGGAAAATTATATTAATTTCAAAGATCAGGGATTTGATAATTTATTATGTTTTCCAGACGGAAAAATACACCGCAAACTTAGTAGATTAGCATTTGAATTGTTAGGTGATGCCTGGGAGCCTTTTGCCTATGGACAAAAGGCTTATGCCTTTCATATCGCGGCAAAGTTTAACGTGCCGCTAATTTTTTATGGAGAGAATGGTGAGATTGAATATGGCGGTTCGACCAAAAATATGGAAAAATCGGTTGAACAAATTACGGATTGGAAGAATTTTTACTATAAAGGGTCGGGGGTGGATGAGTTAATCCAATATGGTCTTGAGGCGGGTTTGTTTAACAAAGAAGAGGTAAAAGAGAATTCATTTTCTCTATATCGACCGCCGTTGCCGCAAGAACTCGAAAAAGTTAAACCTGAAATGCATTGGTTTGCGTTTTATAAAAAGTGGGTTCCTCAGGAAAATTATTATTATGCGGTTGAACATACCGGATTTCAGGCTAATTTTGATGGGCGTTCGGAAGGGACATATTCAAAATACGCGAGTTTGGATGATAAGACTGATGGGTTTCATTTTTATCTGGCATATATTAAATTTGGTATTGGTCGGGCAACTTCCGATGTCGCTCATGAAATTAGAGACGGGCATTTGACTAGAGAAGAAGGTGTGTCATTAGTTCGCAGGTATGATGGAGAGTTTCCTAATAAATATTTCAAAGAATTTTTGGATTATCTCAGTATCTCCGAGAATGAATTTTGGGAAGTGATTGATTTTTACCGGTCATTGTCTCCCCATTTGTGGAAAAAAGGGGTCGATAAATGGGAGCTGCTTCATCAAGTTAGATAAACGGACAGGCTACAGATTCGTAATGAAAGATATTCAAAATAGTCATTTGAGAATTAAAGCGGGAGGGAATGTGAAATGTTGACTGATTTGTTAAATAAACACCTTAAAGTCGATATTAATAAAATGAGGAAAACAAATTTTCTAGAATCGCAGAGAGAATTTGAATTAAAGATGATTAGTAATGTAAACAATAAGAATGGCTGGAAAGAAATTTCAGTCTGTCCTTTATGCAACTTTGGTAAATATGTTAAGGAATTCGATAAATATGGAATACCGCTTGTAAAATGCGAAAAATGTGAATTAAGGTTTCAGGTGAAGATTCCTGGTGATTCTAATGCTGTTTATCAAGATGATAATTATACGGTTTATACTAAAGAGGATTCCTGTGAACACTATGAATATAGAAAAGAACGTTTTGGTAGAGAGAGGGTGCAATTATTGGAAAGGCATTGCGGGAGATTAGCAAAAAAGAAAATTCTGGATGTCGGCTGTGGGAACGGTTATTTTCTTTCTGTTGCGAAAGAAGCCGGAGCGTTTTGTTTTGGTTCAGAGTTTTCCGAGAAATTAAGAAAATTTACACTTAAAGAAGTAGTCGTGCCTGTTTATCGTGAATCTTTGGATAATTTTCCCGAAAAAGATTTTGATATCATTACAATTTTTGATGTCCTTGAGCATATTGAAAGCCCGGTATCTTTTATGTCCGCGGCCGCGGCGCTCTTAAAAGAAGGGGGGTATATAATAGTTTATACGCCTAATTTTGATAGTTTCAGTATTAAAGTGATGAAAGAATACTCGTCGATAATAGCTCCAGCAGAACATCTTGTTCTTTTTTCTTATGAGCCGGCTAAATATTTAGGGGATATTACGGGCTTAAAAGTTATCCATATGGAAACACGGGGGTTGGATATTCATAGTATAT
>JBDROR010000162.1:0-16446 GCA_043809805.1 bacterium | reverse complement strand
GGAATAATTATGGCGAATTAGGAGATGGGACAAATGTTAATAGGAATGCGCCTGTTCAGGTAGGAATTGATAATAGATGGGTATCAATCGCGGCAGGAGGAAGTCATACAATAGCCCTAGAATTTGATGGAACATTATGGGCCTGGGGACGTAATAGGTGGGGCCAATTAGGAGATGGGACAACTACTGCTAGGAATGCGCCTGTTCAGATAGGAACTGATAATAATAAATGGGTATCCATTACAGCAAGTACGTTTCACACAATATCCCTAAAATCCGACGGAACATTATGGGCGTGGGGATATAATGGGGATGGTCAATTAGGAGATGGGACCAATATTGCTAGGAATGCGCCTGTTCAGGTAGGAACTGATAATAAATGGGTATCAATTGCAGCAGGCTGGAATCACACAATATCCCTAAAATCCGATGGGACCTTATGGGCGTGGGGATATAATGAGTATGGCGAATTAGGAGATGGGACCAATACTGATAGGAACGCGCCTGTTCAGATAGGAAGTGATAATAAATGGGTATCAATTGCGGCAGGTGGGTATCACACAATAGCGTTAAAATCCGATGGAACATTATGGGCCTGGGGAGATAATGAGTATGGTCAATTAGGAGATGGGACCAATACTGATAGGAACGCGCCTGTTCAGGTAGGAACTGATAATAAATGGGTATCCATTACAGCTGGTACGTTTCACACAATAGCCTTAAAATCTGATGGAACATTATGGGCGTGGGGATATAATGAGTATGGCGAATTAGGAGATGGGACCAATACTGATAGGAACGCGCCTGTTCAGATAGGAACTGATAATAAATGGGTATCCATTTCAGCAGGCTGGTGTCATACGATATCTCTAAAATCCGATGGGACATTATGGGCGTGGGGATATAATGGGTATGGCGAATTAGGAGATGGGACCAATACTGCTAGGAACGCGCCTGTTCAGATAGGAACTGATAATAAATGGGTATCCATTGCCGCAGGAGGGGTTCATACAATATCCCTAAAATCCGATGGAACATTATGGGCCTGGGGATGTAATGGGAATGGCCGATTAGGGGATGGGACCAATACTGATAGGAATACGCCTGTTCAGATAGAAACTGATAATAAATGGATATCAATTGCAGCTGGTTGGTTACACACGATATCCCTAAAATCCGATGGAACATTATGGGCCTGGGGATGTAATGGGAATGGCCAATTAGGAGATGGGACCAATACTGATAGGAACGCGCCTGTTCAGGTAGGAATAGAAACTTATACAATAACAGCTGGCTCAGGCGCAAATGGGAGTATATCGCCAAGCGGTTCAGTGGATGTGAATTATGGGTATAACACGACGTTTACTATTACACCAGATACCGGATATCATATAGCGGATGTCCTGGTAGATAGTAGTTCCGTGGGCGCGGTAGCGAGCTATACATTTACAAATGTAACCGCGCATCATACAATATCAGCAGCCTTTGAAATAAACACATATACAATAGTTGCCAGCGCAGGTTCAGGCGGCGTGATTTCTCCAAGTAGTTCTGTATTAGTGAATTATGGATCTGATACGACGTTTATTATAACACCTGATGCTGGTTATCATATAACAGATGTTCTTGTTGATTGCAGTTCAGTTGGAACAGATACGAGTTATATATTTACAAATGTAACCGCGCATCATACAATAGAGGCAACATTTGCTGTTAATACTCCAGTCCCAAGTAGTCCATTAGGTAATATAGATACCATCTCCCCCCGTTCAGCCAGCCGTGTTGACGGCCATGATTTGTACATTTTTTCATTAGCATTTGGTTGTACGTCGGGATGTCCAGACTGGAATCCAATCGCTGATTTTAATGGAGATTCGATAATTGACGGGAGTGATTTAGTTATATTAGCGGCTAATTTTGGGAAAAAGAACTGAATTCTGCAATGCTGAAAAAGATTCGCTATTTTTTTGAGATGGTAAAAATTGAACACACGGTTTTTGCTTTGCCATTCGCGTATGTTGGCGCGATAATCGCGTCCAACGGAATTCCGCCATGGAAAGAATTATTTTTTGTGACCCTTGCGATGTTTGGCGGCCGCAGTTTCGCGATGACATGGAACAGAATTATTGACCGTAAAATTGACGCTAGAAATTCAAGAACGTCCGGCCGCCATCTTGTGACCGGTAATCTGAGTTTGACGGAAGCAGTTGTTTTTTGCGTTTTTTCTTTTTGCGTTTTTCTTTTTGCGGCTTTTAATCTCGCGCCTCTTGCCCATATTTTATGGCCGTTTTTTATTCTGCCGATGGTGATTTATCCTTATGTGAAAAGGTTTAGCTGGTTAAGCCATTTTATTTTGGGACTAAGTCTTGCTTTGTCGCCGATAGGCGCGTTTATCGCTGTGACTAACAAATTGCCGAATCTGCCGGTTTTTTTGATTGCCGCGGGGATTCTTATATGGACAGCCGGATTTGATATTATTTATGCCTGTCAGGATTATGAGTTTGATAGGAAAGAGGGGCTTTATTCAATTCCCGCGTGTTTTGGCATAAAAAATGCTTTTTGGATTACTTCAGGACTTCATTTTTTGACAGTTGTTTTTTTCTTTCTGGCAGGGCAATTGTTAGAACTTGGGCTTTTTTATTTTTTAGGTATTGGAATAATTTCTGTTTTCCTTGTTTATGAAAATTTAATTATGCGAAAAGGGAAATTGAATGCGGCATTTTTTAAGATGAATGGCCTTGTAAGTATAACGATTTTTGTTTTTACACTATTGGATTTTTATTTATGATGAAAAATAATATCAGAAAAAAAATAGAGGATAACGCGGCATTAAACCGTGAGGAATGTCTTTACCTTTTTCAGGATTGTTCAATACATGAAATGGGTGAAATGGCCAATGAAGTTAATTCACGAAAGAATAAAAACAAAGTATTTTTTAATGTCAACCGGCATATCAATTTGACAAACATTTGTGTTTCGCGTTGTAAATTTTGCGCCTTCAGCAGGGATAAAGATGAAAAAGACGCTTATGTGTTCAGTGTGGATGATGTTTTGGCGAAGGTAAAAGAATCATTGCCAATGGGAATTACAGAGGTCCATATTGTCAGCGGGCTTCATCCCGATCTGCCGTTTGATTATTATCTGGATATTTTGCGGGCCGTAAAAAAATTCGCGCCATCGCTTCATATCCAAGGTTTTACAGCGGTTGAAATTCATTATTTTGCTAAAATTACAGGCCTTTCTATCTCAAAAGTTCTTGAGATGATGAAAGACGCGGGTCTTGGTTCTTTGCCCGGAGGCGGGGCGGAGGTTTTTAGCCCGCGGATTCGGCAGGAATTATGTCCGAAAAAGGCGGTAGGGCCGGAATGGCTGGACGTTATGGCTGAGGCGCATCGTCTGGGGATGAAATCCAACGCGACAATGCTTTTTGGCCATATTGAAACACACGAGGAAATTATCGACCATCTTCTTTCTTTAAGAAACCTTCAGGATAAAACAGGCGGGTTTCAATCTTTTATTCCTCTGCCTTTTCATCCGCAGTATACAGAAATGGAGGATTTCGAAAAACCGACCGGACATGAAATTTTAAAGATGCTGGCTGTTTCGAGATTAGTCCTTAATAATTTTTCTCATATCAAAGCCTTTTGGATTATGATGGGATTAAGGCTTGCCCAGTTGTCTCTGAAATATGGCGTAAACGACTTGGATGGTAAGGTTGTGGAAGAAAAAATTACCCATTCGGCGGGAGCGACCACCCCTGAAGATATCCCAAGGCAGGAGTTAATTCGGTTAATCAAAGAGATGGACAGAATCCCTGTTGAAAGAGATACTTTGTATAATGAGATAAAACAATATTAAATCCCCCTTTTATTCCCCCTTTGTAAAAGGGGGATTGAGGGGGATTTCAAGGTGATAAATCTATGCGACCCCGAGTCGGCCATATTAAATTTTTAAATTGTTTTCCAATCTATTATGGCCTTGTTAAGAATATGGATATTCTTGATATGGAGTTTATCCCGGGATCGCCGACTGAACTGAACCGTTTGCTTCTTGATGAAAAATTAGACATAAGCCCGATATCTTCAATCGAATACTATAAAAATCGGGATAAGTTTTTGCTCTGCCCTCATTTGAGTGTGAGTTCAAATGGCCGCGTTGGCAGTATTCTTTTACTTAGTAAGTTACCAATAAAAAAACTTGATAGGCAAAAAATCGCTTTAACAAATGATTCCGCCACAAGTCATGTGCTATTAAAAATTATTTTGGACGTAAAATACGGAATAAAACCGGATTATTTTGTTTCTAACGCGAGTTTGGAAGAAATGTTAAAAGTTGCAAAAGCGGGCCTTTTAATTGGGGATAAAGCGATGGAGAAAAGCCTGAAATTGGATGGTTTATATTGTTATGATTTAGGCAAGGAGTGGAAGAGCTTAACAGGAAAGAAGATGGTTTACGCGGTTTGGTGTATTAGAAAGGAATTTGTCAAAAAAAATCCCGTTCTTGCCAAAAAAATTATGGACGCGTTTCAGAATTCTTATGAATATAGTATCCGCAATATTCAGGAGATTTCTGATCGCGCTTCGACGTGGGGTAAATTCAACAAGAAATTTATAAGAAAATACTTAAACGGGCTCGATTTTTCTTTTGATAAAACCGCGCGGGAAGGGCTTTTATATTTTTATAGTATGGCGAATAAAACCGGTTTGATTAAGGGAAAAGGAAAATTAGAGTTTTTTGGATAACTATGCAGATAAAAGAACAAGTAGCAGAAATTTTAGAAAATACCGTCTCAGGCAAAAGAATGTTTTTTGAGGACGCTGTTTCTCTTTTTAGAAATGCCCAACTTTATCAATTGGGCGCGGCCGCGGATAAGGTGCGGCAAAAATTATATTCTAAAAAGCATGTTACTTTTATTATAGACCGTAACATTAACTATACAAATATTTGCGTTAATCAATGCCGGTTTTGCGCTTTTTGGCGGGATGCGGATACTTCTGAAGGGTATTTATTAAATGAATCAGAGATTCTGAAAAAGGTCGAAGCCGCGGTTAAAGAAGGCGCGACGCAGATAATGCTACAGGGCGGATTGCATCCGGATTTAAAGCTTGAATATTATTTAGAAATTTTCAGGGCAATTAAAAATAAATTTAATATTACGCTTCATTCTCTTTCAGCGCCGGAGATTGCTCATATAAGTAAAAAATCCGGTTTGACTTTGGAAGAAACTATACTACAGTTGAAAGACGCGGGGCTTGATTCTTTGCCCGGCGCGGGCGCGGAGATTCTCGCGGAAGAAACACGAAAAAGAATTAGCGGGAAAAAAATTAATGTGGATGAATGGTTTTTAGTTATGGAAACAGCCCATCGTTTGGGGATTTATTCCACTGCGACAATGATGTTTGGCGTTGGGGAAGAAATCGCGGAGCGGGTTGAACATATGGACTGTGTCAGAAGGCTTCAGGATAAAACCGGAAAATTCCGCGCTTTCATTCCATGGACATTTCAACCTGGGCGGACGCAGATTGGCGGGAAGGAGGTTTCCGCGGAAGATTATTTAAAAACACTTGCTATTTCGCGGTTATATCTGGACAATATCGCTCATATTCAGGGCTCATGGCTTACACAGGGAGAGGAAATCGGCCAGCTTTCACTATTTTTTGGCGCGGATGATCTGGGAAGCATTATGCTTGAAGAAAACGTCGTGCGTTCAACAGGCGTATCGCGTAAAATGAATACAGATAAAATAGTCCATTTGATCAAAAAGGCGGGATTTACCCCATGCCAGCGCGATACGGAATATAAGGTTATAAAAGAGTTTTGATCAGAAAATATAGGGCTAAAGTTTGACTAATTTGTTATAGTATTTATGAGGAAAAAGAATTAACTGAAGGGGCAACTATTAAGGATTGCTTAATAGTTCAAAAGGAGAACCGGCTCTTTGTTAATATTTTACTGTTTCATAGTGCCTTACGTTCTAAAATTTTAAATCCATCCATTACCGCATCACACAGAAAATCCTCCAATTGACTTTGGTCGTCTTTTGCTTGCGCCTTGTAAAGATAAGTGTAATAGAGTTGTTTTTGCTCTTGTCTTATAATAGCCGGAGCCATATTGATTTTTAGAAGCATGGCGCACATCAAAATTCGGCCTATACGCCCGTTACCGTCGGAAAATGGATGAATTTGTTCAAAACGGCTGTGAACTGCTGCTGTTGAAGAAATGATATCATCAGTTCGTTTAGCGGCTTTGTCAACAAGCTCCGGCATTAAGCCGGGGATTTTTAAATAATTGGCGGTCGGTAAATTTATGCCAAGAATTCTAACCGCATGCCTGCGATAAACTCCTGCATCAGGACGAATACCATTCATCAAAATTCCATGAAGCCTTAAAACTAATGCTTCGTCAATACCGCCTTTTTTCGTGATATGATTGAAGAGATAATTTAAGGCAGTCTGATGATTTTTAGCCTCCAGTTGTTCCGTCAAACTTTTGCCCGGCAAAGCGGCGTTATCAAAAAGGATGGCAGCGGTGTCCGGCTCGGTCAAAGTACTGCCTTCAATACGATTGCTGTTATAAGTAAGTTTAAGCAGAAATGTGTCGCGGATATCCGGGCTATCCAATATTTCGGCAATAACATTTTTGTGGGCTCCGGATTTTTTTACCAATATCTGCTTTTTGGCAGTCAAAAGTTCAACAGGAATAATTTTCTGCCCGGTTACTTCCAGAAATAACTCATCAATAGTTCTGAGCATTTTCGGCCGCGGCAAAGATTTACCGGTCCACCAATTATTGAAAGCGACAAAAGATACACTGAGCCGGTCAGCCAGCATGGTCTGGGTCAATCCGGTCGTTTTTTGAATAATTTGCAGTTTTTCCTGAATAGTCATATAGTTTCCTCCTGTCTGGTATATTATCAAACTTTATAAAGTCTGTCAAAATTAGAGAACTTTATAAAGTTTGAGATTAAGGAAATATGTTATAATTAAAAATTATGCACAACATTCCTTTCGCAATAATCGGTGGGTCGAGCACATTTTCCATATCTTTCCCTGAAGATTTAGGTTGTAAGGATATAAAAATTATTTCAAGGGATAAAATCTATCAAACGCCTTTTGGCAAAAGTCCCGCGTTGACCATTTTTGAGATTGGCGGTAAAAAGGTTGTTACATGTAAAATGCACGGTTGGCAAAATGACCGTTCGCGCGGTGATTCCTCACGGCAGATTTTCTGGGTTTTTAAAGAAATGGGTGTTGAAAAGATTGTGTCTGAGGGTGGTGTGGGAAGCATTGATAAAAAAATGAAACCGGGGGATGTTTTTATCCCTAATGATTATATCGATTTTTCTATGCGTAAGGATGTCAAATTAGGCGATGATTGTCTTTTAGTTATGCGTGACCCTGTATGCCAAAATTTACGAAAAGATTTAGTAAAAATAATAAAAAAAGAGTCAAATTATAAAATTTCTCCGCGAGGGGTTTATGCTGTAACAGACGGCCGTCATTTTGAAAGCAAGGCGGAGGTTACCGCGTTAAAGCGATTAGGCGCGGATGCTGTTGGGCAGAGTTTTTGCCCTGAAGTTTATCTCGCGCGCGAAATTGGAGCTTGTTTCTGCGGGATTTATCTTGTGGTAAATTTTGCCGAGGGTGTTGTTCCCAAATGGGATTATGAGAAATTTCGCGGTCTTTTTTATTCGGAATCAAAAAATATGGGACAGATATTATTGGAGACAATAAAGACATTGGATGAAAATCGAGAGTGCCGATGCAGTAAGCTGCGGGTACATACTTTATTAAAGTAAAGGCTTTTATTCAATTCTGTCATTCCCATGAAAGCGGAAAACCAGACGTCGTCCCCGCGAAGGCGGGGAACCAGAAATAAAGAAACTGGATTCCCACTTTCGTGGGAATGACGTAACAGAGTTAAATGGGATTTACGGATGGAAAAAGTTATTCTTTCAGCCTCTTACCTTATTCCAGTTTCATCCCCGCCGATAAAAGATGGGGCGGTTTTAGTGGAGGATGACCGGATTAAAGATATTGGCCCATCCGGCATTATCAAAACAAAATATCCTAAAATTTCAACTCGTTATTTCCCTGATTCAATTTTAATGCCCGGTTTAGTCGACTGCCATGTTCATTTGGAATATTCGGCCTTGGGGCATTTGACGAAACAAGTGGCTTTTATCCCCTGGATTAAAGATTTAATTCAAAGGCAAAAAACATTATCACGGAAGGAAATAGTTTCTTCAATTAGAGCAGCTATTAACGGCCTTATTTCTTCGGGGGTTACTACGGTTGGAGAAGTTTCACGCGGCGGTTTAAGTGTAAGTGAATTAAAAAAAAGCGGATTGAGGGGAATTTATTATAATGAGTTTGTGGCAGTTGATGATAAACGGATGGGAAAGGCAATTTATGATTTTGAAGCATATTTAAGAAAGTCAAAATCAAAACTTAGCAAATCTAATTTTAAAGTTGGTGTTTTCCCTCATTCGGTCTATACACTTTCCACAAAAGCGTTAGAGTACGTTTCTTCTCGTTGTGAAAAGGACGAAGTCCTCTGCGGGATGCATGTGGCAGAGTCTCCTTACGAAGATGAATTTATTTCGCAAGGGACAGGACCGTTGACCGAATTTGTTAAATCGTTTCAGTTGGAAAGTATTCCTTTATCAGGAAAGTGGTACGGGACATTAGAATATTTGGCTGATTTAAAATTGCTTAATTCTTTAACTCAATTGGTTCATTGTGTTCATTTAAAGGAAAAAGATTTCGTGCTTTTAGAAAAAACAAAAACCGGTATTGTCATTTGTCCGCGCAGTAATTATCTGCTCAAAAACGGCGAATTTCCGTTACAAACGGCTTTAAAATATAAATTAAAAATGGGATTGGGAACAGACAGTTTGGCCGGTAACTATTCATTAGATATGTTTGAGGAAATGAGAATGTTAAAAGAAAAATGGGAATGTCATTCCCGCCTGCGCGGGAATGACGGAGTAGAAGTATTTTTAGGTGAAAAATTGATTAAAGCGGCGACATTAGGCGGCGCAGAGGTTTTAGGATTGGAAAAGGAAACCGGTTCTTTGACACCGGGGAAAAAGGCTGATTTGATTGTTGTAAAAATTAATAAGCCGGCCAAAATATTTTCCCCTATTGATTATATCATTTCAAAAGTATCATCAAGCGATGTTTGTTTTACAATGATTGATGGTGTTGCGAAACACAAGCAGGCTTAATAAAATTATATTAATGCAGGCAATAATAACAAGAGTAAAGTAGATTCCCAGCAGGGGTATAAATATAGAAGCGGTTAATAGCGCCCCAAACGCTGACCCGAACAAATCACAGGCATAGAGCCTTCCAAATGGAATCCTATCATCGTTTTTATCAATAGAAATTTTGTTAGCTAAAGGGAATAATCCGCCTATGATGAATGAAGGTATGAATAAAATAGATAAAAATACGATAATATTGATGTTCCCAGTGTTTTCTATGAAAAAATAAAAGCATAATATAAGGAATATTGGATAAAAGGCTAAAATTAGAAATAAACAGTTAAAAGTTTTATTGAGGTTTTTAACCTTTTCTATGGATTTAGTTAGAAAATAACTGCCGCAGGCCAGACCCATCATAAAACCGGCAAGAATTAATCCCAGATGGAAATACAAATACCCGGTTACGATTTGGAATACCAGGCTAATAATAAGCTCCAATGATATGCCGGTAAATCCCGCGGACATTATTGATAATGGAATAAAATTTGTCTTTTTTGTTTTTGCGAGGAAAAGCAGGGCTAATCCTATAGTAAAGATGAATCCTAAAATATTTTCAATGGTAACTACGCGTTCAATTATCAATACAATTTTTACTAAACGGCTCGAAACCCGGCTGGACCATAGCAGAAGGTCATAAAAGTAATTAATCGGGAAGAAATCTTTATTTAGCGGTTGAGGAGATTGCAATTGCCAGCTAAGCTGATTAATTCTGTCTTGTGACAGTCTGAATGGAAGCTGGTCAGGGGAAAGAAAGGAAAGGTGTAGGGGCAGGGTGTGCCGTGACCCTACTGTTTTTAGCCTTTCGCCTAATATTAATCCATTAAGGGTAATTTGCCCTTTTGTTTGGCTTGAAAGGAAGATATTCGTGCCATTCGGTATAATCTCTGTTTCAGAAAATACATTTTTTAGTGTGTGATAAGTGCCGGCTAGCAGCTTTTTTTGTTCAGGACTTATATAATTTTCTCCTGAGGGCAAGGTCAATGAGAATACTCCATTGGGGGAGAGTATTTTTTTCACCTCCTTAAAAAATTCCAATGTGTAAAAACGATTTAAAGAACTTGTATAGGGTTCAGGCAGATTCATAATTACAAGGTCAAATTTCTTCGCGGTATTTTTTATAAATGCGCGCCCATCGGTATTTATTATTGAAATTCTAGAAGGGACAGCTTCTTTCGGGAGTAATTTTTTTGCCAGATTAATAATAAGCGGATCAAGTTCAACATAAATAATTTCTTCGATATTTTTATATTTTAAAAGTTCTGCTAAACTCCCGTTTAATCCTCCTCCTACAACAAGGGCGTTTTTTGCCTCGATATTTTGCAGCGCGGTAAGATGGATTTCTTCTGCCGACAATTTATCAGGATAGGTAAATGCGTATAATCCGTTATTGTAAAAACTGATATTATTTTCTTTTTCTAAAACAGTTATTTGGCCGTAAATGGATGATTCACTTGCTAAAACTTTGTATCCTTGCCAGTGTAATTTAAGGTTTACATCATCTAATATCTTTATAAAATTAGTTCGGAATATACTTAAAGTGATACATAAGCATAGGATAGCTAATGCAATATTAAATCTATTAAAAATAAAGTAATATATTAAGACGCAATTCAAAATTAGAATTACCCCGATAATAAAGACAATATGCCACGTTGAAAGGAACTTAATTAAAATAAGGCTGCCTATTATGCCGGCAAAACCCGCGCCTAACGCGTCAAGCATATATGTATATCCAACTGATTTCGCGGGTTTGTTCAGGAAGGTATTTTCTATTTGACAGGCAAGTGGGAAAAGAAAACCTGTTAAAAGACAGAAGGGTGTAATAAAGATAAAACTGTTTAAAATCATTGTGGCAGGGCCAATGATTTCCCCATGCGCGGGTTTATTTAAAATTATGCCGCTTTTTATAAGAAAAATTATGACAAAAAGAATAAAAAATAAAAATATTTGACTTACCGCAAAGATTAAGGATGGATTTTTGAGTTTGAATATTATTTTTTTACTCAGAAGACTTCCGAGTCCATTTCCCAGTAGCCAGAAAAAGAAAATAATTCCCAGTGATAATTCATTGCCGTAAAAGATGACAAATAGCTCCCGAATAACAACAATCTGGCTCAAAAATACGCAAAACCCAAGAATAAAGATTGACGCGAAAATTTTTTTATACTCAGCGAGGTTATACATCAGGGTATAGATATCATATAATTAAATAAATATCAAGCGAGTTTTGGCTTTTTGGAGAAGTGTCATTCCGAACGAAGTGAGGAATCTGTTGTAGGGGCGCAATTTATTGCGCCCAGAAATCAGGGCGTGATAAATCACGCCCCTACGGAAGAAAGATTTCTCCCTTCGGTCGAAATGACAATAAAACCCAACCTGCAAGGTTTTCGTGGGAATGACGGAAATTCGGTTGCTTTTTGGGGTAATATTTGATATAAATGATAAAATGAAGACTATAAAAGATAAAATTTTAATCAAAGAATTAAAAGAAATGGCGGCAAATGGTTTTGGCAATCTTGTTAAGGCCGTTGTTGATATTGAAAACGAACATATGGCAGTCGATGCCGAACTTCATTCTGATGAAGAGGCTTTGCTTTTGGAAAATGGGTCAAAACAGAATGATTTGTGGGGTATTAATTTATATCCGGAACTTGAAGAAGATAATTTTATTGAGTTTGATTCAATGATTAATCTTCGGCCTTCTCAAAATAACCGCAGCAGGGGAGTGGACGATTCCAAGATTAGAGAAAAAATAAAAGTTGTAGTTGATAAGTTGGTGGCGAAATGAATTATCATCATAAAGATTTAGCAAACGGCAGATGGTTTGATCTTTCATTTCCCGCGCAAATGGCTAATATCGGAAGTGAAATTAATCGGACTATTAATTGGAAAAACAAGAATAATCCTGAATATAGCCGTCAAGCATTTGAACGTGGCTTAGAACTTCTTTGTTTAACCATTTCCGATCAAAAAAATAAAAAACGTCTTAGAGAGTTAACCCGCCTTCATGAAGTCCTGGCTGACTACTTTGCTTTTAATAATGAGTATAAATCCAGCGACCAATTATGGCAGAAGTATTTTCTTGCCTTCAATTATCTGGCAAGAGTAAGATATTAGAAAGGTCTATTATATGGAACAAAAAGACAGGGAATTAATCGCGATTTTGGATTTTGGTTCTCAATATACAAAACTTATCGCGAGGCGGATAAGGGAGCTTAAAGTATATTGTGAGATATATCCGCCTAATATAGCGCCAGAGAAGCTTAAAGTTATAAATTGCAAAGGGATTATTTTGTCAGGCGGCCCCGCGAGTGTCTATACTGAAAAGCCGCCAATTTGTGATAAGAAAATTTTTGATTTGAATATCCCTGTTTTAGGAATTTGTTATGGGATGCAAATAACCGTTCACCTGCTTGGCGGCAAGGTCGAAAGAGCTAAAAAACACGAATATGGGCTGGCAAAGATTAAGATTAACAAAAATGATGGTATTTTTAACGGAATAACAGGTGAGACGGATGTTTGGATGAGTCATGGCGATTCAATCTCGAAATTGCCGCGTGGATTTACGGCAATCGCGGAAACATTAAACGCGCCGATATCCGCCATCGAAAATGAAGAAAAAAAAGTATACGGCCTGCAATTTCATCCGGAGGTAATTCATACGCCTCGGGGCAAAAAAATCATTGAAAATTTTCTAGAAAAAATTTGCCGTTGTTCTTTTGACTGGACAATGCGATCCTATGTTGATCATGCCGTCCATAAGATTAAGGAACAAGTTGGCGATAAAAAGGTCGTTTGCGCGTTAAGCGGCGGCGTGGATTCTTCGGTAGCCGCTGTTTTGATACATCTTGCGATCGGTAATCAGCTCACCTGTTTTTTTGTAAATAACGGGCTGCTGCGAAAAAATGAAGCGGAGAAGGTTATAAATACGTTCCGCGGGCATTTCCAGATTAATCTTAATTATGTAGACGCGGGAAAAAGGTTTTTGAAAAAATTGAAGGGGGTAGTTGATCCTGAAAAAAAGAGAAAAATTATCGGCAATGAATTTATCCGCGTATTTGAAGAAGAGGCAAAACGGTTGGGAAAGATTGATTTTCTCGCGCAGGGGACATTGTATCCCGATGTTATAGAGAGTGTGTCTGTTCATGGCCCGTCAGTACGGATAAAGTCGCATCATAATGTGGGTGGACTGCCTAAAAGAATGAAATTTAAACTTATTGAACCATTGAGGGAATTATTTAAAGATGAGGTTAGAGTATTAGGCAGAGAACTTGGAATATCAGATGAAATAATTAAGCGTCAGCCGTTCCCAGGCCCCGGACTCGCGGTAAGGATTCTCGGCCCTGTTAAACCGGAGAGTTTACATATTCTTCGCGAGGCGGACGCGATAGTGATAGAAGAGATAAAAAAAGCAGGCCTTTATACAAAAATATGGCAGTCATTTGCTGTTCTTCTGCCGATTAAAACCGTGGGAGTAATGGGTGACGCGAGAACATATGAAAATGTTGTGGCTGTCCGCGCGGTGCAGAGTGAGGACGGCATGACCGCTGATTGGGTTAAATTCCCGCCTGAGATTTTGCAAAATATTTCCAATCGGATTATCAATGAGGTAAAAGGCGTCAACCGCGTTGTCTATGACATAAGCTCCAAACCGCCGAGCACGATTGAGTGGGAGTAGAAACATTGGAATTAAAAACTTATAAATATTGTAAAATTAAAACATTAAGAGCATATTTTTGATGTATAATTGTTAATCGAGGATATATAGACGATGAAAATTTATCTTGATGTTTGCTGTTTTAATAGGCCATATGATGATCAGCGCCAAGATAGAATTCATCTTGAATCAGAGGCAGTGCTTCGTATTCTTGATTATTGTCAAATGGGTAAATGGCATCTCATCGGTAGTGAGGTGATAGATTTTGAAATATTTAAAATTTCCGATGGCGAACGAAAGCAGAAAGTTGCCGGGCTGGCTTCCATGGCGAAAGTTCAGGTAATAATAAATGCGAAGATAGAAAAACAAGCTGATATATTAGAAAAAGCGGGGTTTAAATCTATGGATGCCTTGCATTTGGCTTGTGCTGAATATGCTAAGGCTGATATTTTGTTAACCACTGATGATAAATTCTATCAAAATATTTTAAAAAACAGCAAATTGGTCAAAATAAGGGTGAATAATCCCTTGAATTGGTTAATGGAGGTAATGAGAAATGAATATACAAACTTTAAATCCTAATCAAATCAAGCAGGTAGGTCTAAAGGCTTTAATCTTGGCTTTGGGGCCGGTTGGGATGGTCCGCTTTTTACAGCAATTTGAGACAGGATATGGTGACTATACCAAAGACAGGGATAAGTGGTTAGGAAAGATTAACGTGCGGCAAGTGGTGAAAGAAATAAAGCTGAAACGGAATCAAAAATAGGCCGTATCAGTTTCAATATTATCCTGCCGTTTTGGCCAATTCCAGTTTAATAGTATGAAAACCCGCATGTTACGAAAAGTAGAACTAATTTATTATAAAACATTAAAAATTAAAAAAAGTGTGTAATTATCATTAAAATTTCCAGCAATTACAAACTTCGTGTATTAAATGTTAGCGGAGAATAAATATGCATTGGCTTACAATAGTTGGAATAATATTGATTGCTGTAGGGACGTTTTTTACGTACATCGGACAGAGCAGGAGCTCGAAGTCTGATGTGTTGAGCCTTCAAACAAGCATTGACAAGAAAAATACCAGAATTGATAAGCTTATTGAAAGCAACAATAATCTCAATGTTCGGATTGGCGAATACCAAAAGACTGTTAGCGACAAGGATAAGATAATTGAAAAGTTGCAGGTCGAGGTTGACAAACTCAACGTGACGGCACCAAAACTCTTGCCAGACGGCCGAATAGCTGCCAGCCCACACGTATTCATGGCATCTGAATTCAGCGATGGCGCCAATCGCGCCAGAGATTTGTTTAATAAAGGGGATTATAACGGGGCTTATCGTATTGCTGAAGAACTCAAAAAGAAGAATCCTGACTTTGGCCTTGCCTTTTTTCTTCTCGGCACAATAGATATTCAACGAGGCAATACAGATAAAGGGAAAGAATATATTGAACACTCATTGAAGCTTGAATTGTCAGATGGAGACAGGGCTTGGGCATTTCATAATCTTGGTATCATTGCACTTCGAAATCAGAACATCGATAGAGCAGTAGGATATCTTAATCAAGCGATTCAGATTAATCCTAAGATGGAAGAAAGCAAAAAAATGCTCAAATCCATTGAAAATCAATTAAAAAAGAATAATCCATAACTTAGTAACTTGGGGGACAGTTTGAACAAATTACCCTAAGTCTGAATCATTTTCCCTTGACCATTCGTAGCGTATAGAATATAATTTTTACGTCGTCCCCGCGAAAGCGGGGAACCAGAAATAAGGAATACTGGATTCCCGCTTTCGCGGGAATGACAGAAAAAATGCCAAAGCCGGGTATCAAATGATTAGAAGCTGTTTCATAAGACTGAAAACGTGTTAGAACAATTTGCTCCTTTGTTTGAAATGTATTTAAAGTAAAGAAAGATTTCTCCCTATAACCATGATCCATTCACATTTTGTCCATTTACATGTTCATACGGAATATAGTTTGTTAGACGGCGCGTGCCGTATTGACGATTTAATAAAGCTTGCCAAAAAGTATCACATGCCGGCTCTCGCGATAACCGACCACGGGAATATGTTTGGCGTGGTTGAGTTTTATGAAAACGCGATGAAGGAAGGGATAAAACCTATTATTGGTTGTGAGGTATATATTTCGCCTAAAAGCCGTTTTGAAAAAGATGCTAAAGGAATTTCTGACGCGTCGTATCATTTAGTCCTTTTAGCAAAAGATAAAACGGGCTATAAAAATTTAATGGAACTTGTAAGCAGAGGGTATCTTGAAGGATTTTATTACCGGCCAAGAATTGATAAGGAGATTTTAAAAGAATTCAGCGGCGGACTTATTTGTTTAAGCAGCTGTCTTAAAGGTGAAATAGCGAGTTTATTTCTAGCGGGAAGGCCTGAAGACGCAAAAAATGTCGCAAAATTTTATAAAGATATTTTTCCTCAGGGGGATTTCTTTCTTGAAATTCAGAATAACGGATTGAAAGAACAAGAGGCTGTTTTAAAAAATTTAATTTCGTTAA
>JBDROR010000161.1:0-14065 GCA_043809805.1 bacterium | reverse complement strand
ACCTTTTATCATAATGCTCCCCTAATGGTTAACCCGTTGCCGGTTGGCCGGTTGCCTGTTTCTTACTCTTTAACCGGCTAACCGGCAACCGGGCAACTGGTTAACATATCATCCATCAAACTATCATATCCGTTCCCGTTGCTTTAATGATATAATTCCTCAGCCTTGCCTTCCCCAATCCCCGACTGCCTTTAAGACCCGGGATAATTGTAATTATCGGCCATAATTTGTCTATGCCGTTTAAATAATCTAAAATTTGCGAGGCTAAATCTTCGGTAATATAAATTATCTTATAGTCCCCTTTAAGTGTATTTTCCAAAATATCCAGTAAGAGAGAACGGCCGTTCTCCCCGTCTGGATCCGTTACCGAAAAAATATCCGCGCCGATAGCCTTGAAACCTAATATTGAAGCTTTATCGCCGATAAAAGCAATTTTAGACATAGTATCCTGCTATTTTTTCTTCAATTTCATTATGGGAGATATTATTTTCTTTGCCGACGAAAATCATTCGCAGTATTTTCATTTCATTTTCCTTGCGCAAAAGATATCTGATTAAAGGCTCTATGCCGAAAACAATATATTTTGTTTCATTAAACCTTTGGAGAATAAACTTATCGCAAGATTTTTCTAACTCCTCCATGGATTTCACATCCTCTAAACATTTTATTCCTGTTAAAAATAAATCAGTATAATAATTATTTCTGGTTTCTTTCTTTAAATCATCAAATTTAAGACCATAGATATCAACATAAAAACTTTGTTCAAAGTTTCCATTTGCAAACAAAAATTCCGATAGGTTGCTTTTATCCTTTCGCATGATTTTAAACCGGAAAAATAACTTTATATTTGCCAAATCAATCCACATTTTAACAAGGCTTTCAATTAACGGTATTTTATATTTTTCAGTTTCTATCAGCAAAAAATTAAAATACTCTTCATCCAAAATACAGTCAATATCCTGAAACCGGCCGTCTTTATAAAATTTTTGTTCAATTTTCGTTACTATTTGTTGTAAAACCAATGAAGTTTTTTCCAACAACACCGGGCCGATTTCAAACAAAGGGGTGTCAATTGCTTTGCCCGCGAATTTTTCCTTTAGCCTTACCTTCAGGTTGTGGAAAGAATACCGCAGGGAAAATACGTCAAACTCCTCTTTTTTTGGAGCTAATTCATAAACCAGATTATAAACCGACGAAAACTCTTTATTTAAAATATCTTCCCATAAAATCTTTAAATTATGGTTTTCTGCTCTAAATCCGTGTTTATTCTCAAGAAGTCTTAGCACCCCTTCAACACTATGGGCAAGAATCAGCTCACGATATGCGTTTTTGTCCAGAATAGATTTTTCCAGAATGGCAACCCTTCCGGCAGCATATCCATAACGAGTATCCTGCTTATGAAAAAAGTATTTTTCCAACTTCCATCTCCAAATCCGTGCGCAAATGCCCAAAAATTGTTTCAAAGGTATTATTTATTGCTATTCCGCTGTAGCGCAGGATAAATCCGCCGCTAAAATTTCCGTATTTTTGACTAAGTATAAAACGGCTATTTTTCCCCAATGCCTTTATTTTGCCGTTAATACCTTTGATAAAATCTTCTGTAAAACTTTTATTGTCTTCCTTTGCGAAAACAACCTCTCCCTCTCCGTTCTGAACTGAAGACATAAGCATATTTTCAATCAGCCTATGGTAATTCGATCCTTTTATTTTCGCCTGTACCTCTTTAAAAACATCATCAATTAAACCCTGTTTCATTTCCAGCAGCAAGCTCCGTATTTTTATGTCGGCTTCTGTCATATCTTTTCTGTGAACATCTGCTATATTTCTGTCAAGGTCGGTAAAAATCTCATGCCGTTTGGCTGAAATTTTTTCCGCATTTTCCTTTTCCATTTGACAGATATTCAGATCGGTCTCTTCGACAATTTTATTTGCCCCTGACTCAAACTCAAGTTTAATTTTAGATAAAAGTTCTGCTTTCCCCATTTTCCCCCTAGAACGTAATCCCAAACCAGATTCCTAAAATACCGGCTAAAAGCCCAAGGACAGCATAAGTCTCAACAAGAACGGACATGATAACGCCTTTCATCAACGTTTCCGGATTTTTGCCTGTCATTACTACGCCATAAGCGGCTACCTGTCCCTGATATATGGCCGATGTCAACTCTATAACCGACTGAAATGCGCAGATTCCCAAAATCTGAACACCTTGACTTACAGTTACCGGCTGGATATTTCCTCCGATAACCCCGGTTTTCAAAAGCACTAAAAATCCGGTAACAAAACCATAAATCCCCTGTGTCCCGCATAGGGTTACAAGGATTAAAAGTTTTCCAAACATATCAGGATTTTCACTCAAAATCCCAGCCGCAGGAGCCGCCGCCAGGGATATTCCTTTAGCCGATCCAGCACCGGCAAATGCTATAGCGATTACTGCGCCAATAACAGCAAAAGTAATTCCATCAACCATTTTTATTTCCTCCTTTTTTCCAAAGATTAACCACAGAGAACACAGAGAAACCTTTATATATCAATGAGTTAGAAAGTTTTTTATGCCCCCTGTGACCTCAAATTATTAATTTTTTTATACCGTTTTTTAGTATTTCCACCCGGTACCCAATGTTGAATGAACTTCTACTGCACAAGATATTATTCACTTAGCCACATCTTTTAAAGGAAATCCTTCTTGAGAACACTGAGAAATTCCTAGCTTTTCTCTGTGATCTCTGTGGTTCATTATTTACTATTCCACTATAATATATTTCCCCTCCTTGCGGAACGGCCTAAACGGCTTCCCGCCGTTATCATAGAATTTACCAAAAAATTCGACATAATGCAACCGTGCAGTATGAACAAACGCCCCTAACATTCCAATAATTAAATTGAAAATATGCCCGCCAGCGAAACAAATCAAAATTGTAATTGCCTTTGCGAATGGGTTTGACGGCAGAAACGCTATAATATTAAAGACCATCGCAATAATCGAGCTGGCGAGGCCGAGCGCCACGAGTCGCACGTACGAGAGTATATCACCGACATAGGCTGATATGCCATAAAGTTTCCACGCGCCAAGTCCTACTCTTGCGAAAATATTTTTTGTGTCCCGGTTTGAAAAAAACAATATTAAAAGCGCGGAAATCTTCGCCGACCATGAAAAAATCGGGTATAAATTATTTGGGATAACATTTGCCTTTACGACTCCCATCAGAATCAATGAGCTGACAAGTATAATCCACACAATTTGATCAAACACGGCGTCAACAACTTTACCGTTGAGGATATTCTGGTATGCTTTGAAACCTAATCCTGTAAAAACGTGAATTACGCCCACAGAAAGGGCAATCGCGATAAATGGAATGAGCTGATTAAGAGGATCAATAATCATCAGACTGTCTTTTACCTTTTTAAATATACCAAGGGAACCGGATAATTTATTTAGGACCTCAGGCAAATCACCCATCCATGTGCCTGTCATGGCGCCAATAAAAATTGTGGTTATTCCAACCCAGAAGAATAAACCGAATACTTTCTTGTCGCTCTCAGTAATTTTATATTTTTTTGCAAAATGAGTTGAAACTAACGCGAGCGCCAGACCATAAACTACATCACCGAGCGCAAAACCAAAGATAATAGAAAAAAAGATCGCGATAAGCGGGGTTGGATCCTTTTCGCGATAATTCGGCATTCCATAAAGCTCAATAATCAACTCAAACGGCCTAAAAATAGGATTGTTTTTTAAAGCGGTTGGGACATCTTCACCCTCTTGCGGACTGCGAAAGTCGACATATATCTCATTCGATAGTGTTGCTAAGTGTTTTTTTAAGCTCTCAGTATCATTTGCCTTTATCCAGCCTTCAATTATAATGGTTTTTTCTGTTTTCCCGAAATGTTTCTGGATGGTTACCTTGTCTTTTTCCCATAGATAATAATCGTGAAGATTAATCAGATTCTGCCGTTTTTCGGAAAAATTGTTTTTTTCGTCCAACAACATTTTTTCCCGATTATATAAAGCTGTTAGTTCTTTTTTGATTTTTGAAATTGATTCACTCGGGTTATCTTCTTCCGCGGGCAGAATAATATTTGAGTAATTAAACTTTTTTAGAATTGGTGTAAACACTCCGCTCGAACCAATGTTGTTCTCTTCTCTTAGCCCCACTAAAATAAAATATCTGTCTTTTTCCGTATCTTTAACTTCCCTTAGGATAAAATTATCGCTCTTCGCGCTAAGTTCGCCAAACAGCCATGGATAAACCTCAATACGCACTCTTCCCAGAATAACAAATGTGGACTTCGTTCCTTTAATCTCATTCAAAGACAAGTTAAAACCGGCCCACGGTTCTAATTCCTTAATGGTATGCTGATAGGATTCCCTCTTTTTCTTAATCTCTTCAAGTTCTTTGTTTATTGCAACGCAGCGCGAAAATATGTATTCCCATTCGAACCCTGAAATTGAATTTTCAAATTCGGTCTCGCTAACGAGGTCTTTTGCGCACATCATATCCTGAATAAAGCCTCGCTTCTCTTTTTTGTGAGGGGGTATGAAATTGAGCAGGAATTGGATTTTATTAATACTTTCTTCCGCGCCTTTTGGATCTACAGCCTCCAATGCCATCGGAGTTCCTGTAATCTGGACCATCCCAAGTTTGTGCAAGTCCCTTACTACTGCTTCCCTAAAATTCCGGGGAGAAAAGATAAAGGCCTTTTCCATTTTGACTACAGCCATTAGTTGCTCCAAAAAAGTCACCAGTACACCAGATACCAGTTAAAATTTCAAACTCTAAACACTAAATCCTAAACTCTAAACAAACTCAAAACTATAAACTCAAAATAAAACACAACTCATCTTGTTTTGGGTTTCGAATTTTGGATTTGTTTAGTATTTCGAGTTTAGGATTTAGAGTTTCATCCATTTTCCCTCTCACTGGTGACATGGTGACCTCTTTAACTGGGGACATTCTTTCTTATAAACTCACACGCCTCTGAAAAATCGGCCTTTGCCTTTTCCATAATCAAATTTCTTTCTTTTTCCGCTTTTTCCAGTTTACCGTGTATTTCGTTTTCAATCTCTTTTTTTTTGTTTAAAAAAATTGCCCCGGCCTCTTCTTGAAAGGAGGTTAAAGAGGTATTATACTTTTCCTGCAGATTTTTTTTGGCAAGAATTACTTGTTCTTCGCATTCTTTCTTAGTTGTATCAATTAATTCTTTCCCATCTTTTTCTTTTTGTTTTATCTCATTGAATATCTCTTGCATTTGACTCTTTTAATGTTTTGCAGTTTCCTTCAAAAACCACGCCGTCCGCGATACATATCCTGGGGGAAAGGATATCACCGTATAATTCCCCGCTGGGGAGAATTTCCACTCTTTTTTGAGCAACCACGTTCCCTTTTATTTTTCCGCCGATAACAATATTCCCAACGTGACAATCCCCAATAATCTCAGCACTCTTACCTATATAAACGTCACCCATAGCTTCAAGCCTGCCGTTAAACTGCCCGTCAATTTTAATATTTCCATCTCCCTTTAATTCGCCTTTAAAAATTATCCCCTGGCCCAAAATCGTGTCTATTGAACCAACCGTTTCATTTTCTTTTTTCACCTAAAAATCTCCGATTATGTCGTCATTTCGACCAGCCAACTTTGTCAGTATAAGATTCCTCGCTCCCGCTCGGAATGACATAAATTTTCCCAAACTCAGGTTACAAATTCAAAATATAATGTATCGGATTTTCGAAATATCCATTTTTTCGCACTTCATAATGCAAGTGCGGACCTGTGCTTAAACCGGTATTGCCTGAGAGCGCGATATCCTGTCCCCGTTCAACAACCTGTCCGGATTTTACAAGCAGTTTGGAATTATGCCCGTAAACGGTAACAAAATCGTTTCCGTGAGATATTTTCACAGTATTCCCCAATCCAGGGCTCCAGCCTGAAAATATTATCTTGCCTTTAGCGGCAGCTAAAACAGAGGTTCCCCGCCTTAAAGAAATATCAAGTCCGGAATGAAACTCTTTTTTGCCGTTAAAAGGAGAACTTCGATATCCAAATCTCCCGGAAATATGTCCGCCCTTTGCCGGCCAAATTAACGGTGTAGATTCCAGATTCCGTTTTTGTCTTTCTAAAAAAGCTGAAAATTCTTCCACTTCCAAAGATTGATAATACAAGTCCAAATCCTCAATGTCTTCCCAAATTTCCCCGGATTCGCTTCCAAATTCAGCATTATATTTTGTAGTTTTTATTCTTCCGCTTAATTTCTTATCGTTATATATGTACCCGCCCTGTCCCCCTTTTTTTACTTTTGGTTTAATGCCGGTAATATTCCTAAACCGGTCTTCAACATCTTTAAGCTGCGACATAATCCCTCTTATTTTCTTTATATTCTCTTCTTGTCGGGATTTTTCTATTGCAAGCTGTTTTTTTTCTTTAACAAGCCTTTCCTGCATTGGAGCTACAGAAAATAGTTTTAGCTTGACATTATTATAATCTATCAGAAAAAGGGAAAGCAGGAGCCCTGCAAAACAGACTAGCGCCGATATACGGATAATAGCCGGCATCGCGATATGAAAACGAAACGGCTTAGAATCCGCGTGAGGAACAACTATTATTGTAAAAGATTTCTTTTTAAACATAGAGCTTTCCCAGTTTCTACACAAAATATCTATTATAAGCTACCACAGCCCCTGCGTATTTGTCAAGGATTTTTTATTATCCCCAGAGTTAAACCACAATGGAATTATCGGTTGGGAAGGGAAATAACTCTTGACTCTCTAACCTTTTTGTTGTTAAATAATATAAAATACACACTAAAACTAACAAAAAAGGTAACATAATTACGAAATATAAGTTAGGAGAGTAGGCAATGATTCAACAATTTATGGGCCAGGCCTTCTGGGGTAATCAAATTAAAGGATATCTTATAAGCATTCTTTTGTTTTTAGCAGGTTTGATTTTAATTAGAATATTTGAGTATTTTTTGCTTAAACATTTTAAGAAATTAGCTGAGAAAACATCTGCTACGCTGGATGATTTTATTATTGAGGTTGTGGAATCTATGGCTGTCACTGCAGCATATTTTGGAGCCTTTTATTTAGCGGTAAATACTTTAAGCCTAAATCCCATGGTGAAAAAAATTATTGATACCCTTGGAATGGCTATGTTGACAGTATATGCTTGCCGTTTTGCTATAGCGCTTATAAGTTATAGTTTTAAGGTTTATAAGCGAAAACGAGGGAAAGACACGGTTTTAGAACGCAGTTTAAACGGCATATTAAGCATAGTAAGGCTGATTATCTGGGGAATAGCGATTGTCTTTTTCTTGGATAATCTAGGTTTTAAGATATCCGCGGTTATTGCCGGGTTGGGTATTGGAGGTGTCGCAATAGCCTTAGCCGCTCAGGCAATTTTAGGGGATTTATTCAGCTATTTTTCAATATTGTTTGACCGGCCGTTTGAAATTGGAGATTTTATTATTGTCGGGGATTATTTGGGAAGTGTAGAGCATATTGGAATTAAAACTACGCGTATACGCAGTCTTAGCGGAGAACAGCTGATTTTTTCCAATACAGACCTTACTAATTCCCGGGTGCGCAATTATAAAAGAATGGAGAAAAGGAGGGTCGTTTTTAAATTAGGGGTTAACTATAAGACTACTCTTGAACAGTTGAAATTTATCCCAGGGGCGATAGAAAATATTATAAAAAATGCCAAAGATACTATATTTGACCGGGCGCATTTCTTTTCTTATGGAGATTTTAGCCTTATATTTGAGGTTGTTTATTATGTTATTGGTAATGATTATAATAAATATATGAATATCCAGCAGGAGATTAATTTTGCCATAAAACAGGAATTTGAATCCCAGGGAATTGAATTCGCTTATCCTACCCAGACATTATTTATCAGCAAATCTTAAAGGGTAATACACATACTTATATGGCTGATTCAAAAATAATCTATAGATTTAATAATATTATTTGGAATAATAACAGGTTTTTTTGTATATATTTAGTGTAATTAATCAATATGTTGTTTATCCCATACCATTTTCTCTTGTATTTCGAGGATAGCAAGAGTAATACCAGAAGAATATGAAATAGAACCGTTCCATAGGATAAAAAACCATTTAATTTTTCATAAACTAAAATATATTGCACTTCCTAATAATTAGTTTTTAAGGAACATAAACGATTCTTCGAATAAAAGGAGGCTATCTATGGCAAAAGAATTATTACCTTTAATAAGAGACGTGGATAAAATTCGCTGTGTAGGTTGTGGAGATTGTACGCGTGCTTGTCTCCCAGGGGTACTTGAAATTCACAAACAAGAAGTAACAATTGGAGATATTAAAACGATTCTTCGTGTACCGGTAGTAAAAAATCCTGAAAAATGTGATCATGAAGGGAGATGTCTTGTTGCTTGTCCACAAAAAGTATATCCTTGTCTTTGGCCTCAAGATGTAGATGAAATAAAAAAAGACGCGGAAAAACTTATCGAAAAATCAAAAAATATTTCATAAATTAAAGACAAACTCATAATCAGGCAGGGGAGTTTATTCCCTACTTATTTATTTCAATATGTGCCCGTTCCAGAGATCAAAGAGAAATTCGCGCCATGGTATTATTTCTATCTTGCCGTGCACCCTTTTTTCTTTCTCATTAGAGACAACAATACTTCTTTTGGGAAAATAAGTCTCCATAAAAGCTGTTAAACCGTTTAAATCCCTTGTATCAATATTGTTTGAGCTTTTTATCTCTATGGCTATCTCTCCATCTCCGAGAATACAATCCACCTCAAGGCCGGATTTTGTCCTCCAAGAATTTATCTGGAAATCATAACCTTCATATGACCGGTACGCAAATATCTCCATAAGCAAAAAATGCTCAAACGCCTTTCCAAATTCAGTGCCTTTTTCTTCCGAAAGAAACCTCTTTGTAAGACATCCGGCAACTCCCACATCAAAGAGGTAATATTTAACGGCTTTTGTTATGACCTGCCGCGATTTCTTTTTCTTAAAAGGTTCTATTCTAACAGCCAGAAGTGTATCTACAAGTATTTGATAATATTCCTTGACCGTTTTGGAATCTACACCACAGTCACGGGCGATATTCGCGTAATTAGTAAGTTCGCCATGGGAATAACCAAATGCGTCAAAAAATCTCGAAAACGCGGGAATATTACGGGTCAGGCCTTCGGCAAAAACCTCCTCTTTTAGATAATCCTGTATATAAGCAATTAAGGATTTCCTTGCCTCGTTGCTCTTTTGTAAATAATGAATTGGTATTAAACCGTGAGTTAAAGCGCGAAGCAGGTTAAAATCTTTAATTTCTGTTGTAACAAGTGGAAACATTTCATAACGCCAGGCCCTTCCCCCTAAAAGATTCGCATGTCCTCGTTTTAATTTTCTGGCGCTTGAACCGCATAGAATAAATCTTAACCCTTTATTTTCTATTAACCAATGCACTTCATCAAGTACCTGGGGAACCTTTTGAACTTCGTCGAGTATTATCGGATATTCAAGCAGAGTTTTATCTTTTGCCAGAAGCATTTCTCTCAGCAAAGCCGGATTCTTAGAGATTGAAAAAAACAAATCGGTTTTAAGAAAATCAAATACAATACTATTGGGAAAATGGCTTTTCAAATATGTAGTTTTTCCTGTCTTTCTGGCACCCCATAGGAAGGCGGACTGCTTCTTTGGCAAAGCGATATTAAGTATTCTTTTGATAACTTCCATATAGCACCTCCTTTTTAGTGTAACTAAATTGGAGCGTATACCATTTTAGTAAGGTTGTCAAGACAAAAAGATACAGAATTTTTTATTTTGTATCGGTCACAGGTATAATTTGCTATACTTAATTAATGGAGCAAAAAGTTCTGGAAATGAACCGCCCTGAAAACAAAGAGATGAAATATAAGTATGTCCGGAAGATGTTTGATTCTATTGCCCCAAGCTATGATTTAATGAATACAGTGGCCTCTTTCGGGATACATCATTTGTGGCGAAAAAAGGCTGTGAAATTAGCTGGAGTTAGACCGGGGAATACAGCTTTAGATATTTGCTGCGGCACAGGTGATTTTTCTATCGCTCTCGCCAGGGCTGTTGGATCAAACGGCAAGGTTGATGGTTTGGATTTTTCCTCAGAAATGATTAAGAAAGCTAAAGAAAAAATCAAAAAAACTAATTTTGCAAAGATTGTTTCGTATCAAGAAGGGAATGCCGAACAGCTTCCTTTTTCTGATAATAGTTTTGATTTTTGTACTGCGAGCTGCGGGATAAGAAACCTTACAGATTTGGAACGCGGATTTGCAGAAATGAGGCGTGTTATAAAACATGGCGGACGAGTTGTATGCCTTGATTTGGGGCATCCGGAAATTCCAATATTCAGATCAATTTACACGTTTTATTTTTTTAAAATAGTCCCATTTTTAGGCCGGATTGTGAGCAACCAAAAAGAGGCCTATACCTACTTACCTCATTCGCTTAACACATTTCCAACTCAGGATAAGCTTAAAAGACTGATGGAAAAGGTTGGGCTGAAAGAAGTCCGCTATTGGAACCTTTTCGGCGGGGTTATGGCGATACATATTGGAATTAAATAAATTTTATTAACTCTTTCTTTAAAAATTCAAAGGTTTCGTCTACATCATCAAAAAACTTAAAAAGTTTCAGATCTTTTTTGCTTATAGTCCCGAATTTTATCATCTCATCAAAATTTATTACTTTTTTCCAGTAATCTGTCCCAAATAATACAACAGGCAATTTTTTTTGAATCTTTCCGGTTTGTATTAGCGTAAGGATTTCTGTCATTTCATCCAATGTTCCGAATCCGCCCGGGAAAATAATTAATGCCTTGGCCATATAAGCAAGCCAGAATTTACGGATAAAAAAATAGTGGAACTCAAATGCTAAATCATGGGGTATAAACTCATTGATTGCCTGTTCAAATGGAAGGCTTATATTGAATCCTATTGATCTTCCTCCTGCTTCATACGCCCCCTGGCTTACTGCCCCCATAATTCCGCCTCCGCCACCAGTGCACATTAACAACTTACTTTTATCTTTTGTAGTTTGTTTAGCCCACTGGGTTAATTTATAAGATAAAGAACGGGCATTTTCATAATATTTGGACATATATAAATCGATTTTGGTTGATTCATTCTGTATTTTTGAAAAATTTTGTTCGGCGATAGCTTTTGATTTAGTTCGCGCGGACCCAAAAAAGACTATTGTGTTTTCAATATTATATTTTTGTAATCTGGTTTTGGGTTCAATAAGTTCACATAAAACCCTTATGATTCTGGCATCGTGGCTTTGTAAAAAATCAAGGTTTTTATATGCTTTTACTGCCGATTTTCCCATCTGAAAGTCTCCTTAACTTATTGATTGTCATTTCGAGCGAAGCGAGAAATCTTTCCTAAAATGCTCTCTTACATTTTTCTTGCAATTTTATAAAAATAAGATATTATATGTTACTATATCGTTTCCCCCGTATGTTAACTTTAGAATAGGGCAGGGAATTTAGATGTATATTTCTTCAACTTTAAACCCAAAACAGAGAGAGGCTGTAGAATACTTAGAAGGTCCTCTTTTGATTCTGGCCGGAGCCGGCAGTGGAAAGACCAGAACTATAACTCACCGCATTGCTCACCTTATTGATGATATAGGCATCCCTTCAAGCAGATTATTTGCGGCTACTTTTACAAACAAAGCGGCTGATGAAATGAAGGACAGAATATGTAATCTTGTAAAAAAAGATACTAATGGCTTATGGATCGGCACCTTTCATTCTACCTGCGTTCGAATTCTTAGGAATCACCTGAAAAAAAAAGATAAATCAAATTACTTTGTTATTTACAGCGCGAGCGACCAATTTCATTTAATCAGGGAATGCATGAAGGAATTAAATATAGATGAAAAACGGTTTAATCCGGCCACATTTACATCTAAAATATCCCAGGCGAAAAACAAGCTGATTGGAACGGAAGAATATAATAAAAATGTCAGCGATTATCTGGAGGGAACAATCGGCCGTGTTTATAAGCTTTATCAGGAAAAACTAAGAGAGAATGATGCCTTTGATTTCGATGATTTGATTATGGAGTCGGTCCTTCTTTTGGAAAATGATCGCGCGGCGAGGGAACATTATCAGGAAAAGTTTTCACATATCTTAGTCGATGAATATCAGGACACCAACAGGGCACAATACCGGCTTATAAGGCTTATCACTCCAAAGGATAAAAATATATGTGTTGTTGGTGATGAAGACCAGTCTATTTACCAGTGGCGGGGAGCGGATATTAATAATATATTGGATTTCGAAAAGGATTTTCAGAATGTAAAAATAATACGATTGGAAGAAAATTACAGGTCAACTCAAACCATCCTGAACGCAGCCAATGTCTTAGTGAAAAATAATATCGAGAGAAAGGGCAAAAACCTTTGGACAAACAATAAAAAAGGCGAAAAAATTGATTGCTATTTATTGGAAACAGAGCAAAAAGAAGCCGAATTTATTGTCCAAAAAATAAATGAACTTCATAAAAATCAAAAAGTTCCTTATTCACATTTTTCTGTATTTTACAGAACTCATGTCCAGTCCCGCGTTATAGAGGATGTTTTGCGCCGCAACAATATTTTCTATACTATTGTCGGCGGGGTAAGATTTTATGAGCGAAAAGAAATCAAAGACATCGCGGCTTATCTTAAGATAATATTTAATCCGCATGATACTGTCAGTTTGAAAAGGATAATAAATGTGCCGCGGAGAGGAATAGGGGAAACTACAATTGAGGCAATTTATAAGTTTCTAAGAGAAAAAAAAATAAGCTTATTTGACGCGCTTAAAAGATGCGATGAAATTTCAAGTATTTCAAGCCGTACAAGGAAAAAAATAGAAGAGTTTGTCCCTGTACTGGAAAAATTACAGGCATTAAAAAATGAATGTCCATCAAGGGTTTTGTCCGAAGTTTTAAATGTAACTCAATACGAAGCAAAAGTTATCCGGACAGATCCTGTTTACAGCGAAGAAAGAAAAGAGAGTTTGGCGGAATTTTCTTCTGCGATCAGGCAATATGAGGGAAAAAATCCAGAGGGGTCACTTGTCGGATTTTTGCAGGAAATTTCTCTGGTTACGGATATTGATACGTGGAATAAAAATAAAGAGTCTGTAACCTTAATGACTTTCCATAATGCCAAGGGGCTGGAGTTCCCAATAGTTTTTATGACAGGTATGGAGGAAGGAATCTTTCCGCATTTTAGTTCTTTTTCAAGCGATAAAGAAATGGAGGAGGAAAGGCGTCTTTGTTATGTGGGAATAACCCGGGCAAGAGAATCGCTTTTTTTAATCGCGGTTAAAAGGCGGTATCTGCGCGGGATGGAAGTGATGAATCCTCCGTCGAGATTTATCAAAGAGATACCGAGTGAGTTAGTCAATTTTACAAAATGTTTTTTCAATAATGGAAACAACCTTATTCTGGAGACACGGGTTATTTGCGGGTATAAGGCGCAAGATATTGTGGAGCATCCAAAATGGGGCAAAGGATTTATCAAAGATATTAAAGGGGACGGCGATGATGCCAGGGCAAATGTGTTTTTCAATAGTGTAGGTGATAAGGTTTTATTATTAAAACTTGCGCCTATTAGAAAAGTGAAAAGTGAATAGTATTTAGAAGGAATATCATGAGTGTTAACAAAGAAGTAATAAAAAAAATAGCGAAGTTGGCAAACATTGATTTTGAAGAAGATGCGTTAGAAGCATCTGCTAAGGATCTAAACCAGATTCTTAAATATGTTGAAAAGCTGTCCGCTTTGAATACCGATGGCATTAATCCTACCTTCCAGGTTGTCCCTATAGAAAATGTTTATCGGGATGACATTGTTCAGGAATCTCTGGATCTGGAGCATACCCTGTCAAATGCTCCTGGGAAAAAAGGAGAATTCTTTACAGTCCCAAAAATAATCGATTAGCTGTAGGGGCGACCCTATGTGGTCGCCCGAATAAAAAAGGGCAGCCACACAGGGCTGCCCCTACGGGAAAGATTTCTCCCTTCGGTCGAAATGACAAATTGTGCGGTT
>JBDROR010000160.1:0-3344 GCA_043809805.1 bacterium | reverse complement strand
ATGGTCGTGAAACAGAATAATGCAAATAACCATTGACAAATAAATAACTGTTGTATATACTATAGTTATTATGAAAACAGTAATAAATTTTAAAACCGACCAGAACGTGAAAAATAATGCCCAGAAGCTAGCTCAGGATTTAGGGCTTTCCTTGAGCGCGGTTATAAACGCCTTTCTTAAACAATTTATAAGAAATCAGGAGGTTTATTTTTCTTCAACCCCTCGTATGTCTAAAGAATTAGAACAGCTCTTAGGTCCAGTGGAAATAGATATTAAAAAGAAGAGAAATATTTCGCATTATATTTCTACTGGAAGTGAACTAAAAGAATATCTTGAATCCTTATGAAAATTCGTTTACATAAAAATTTTGAAAAACAGTACAAAAAATTGAAAGTTAGCGAGCAAAAAAAAACACAAGAAAAACTGGCGATATTTTTAAATAATCCTTTTAATTCCTTACTGAATAATCATCCTTTAAAGGGAAAATATTTAGACTATAGAAGTATTAATATTACAGGTGATTTAAGGGCAATTTATAAAGCTTATGGGGAAAATGAATACCTTTTTGTCACCGTAGACAGCCACAGTAATTTGTATTTTTAAAAACATCGCATTTTTTGACACTTCGAACTTTTTAATTGACATTTATTTGTTTTTATATACAATAGTTTTTGAAATTATAGGTCAGGGAAGCCGGTGACCTGCCTGCCGGCAGGCAGGAAAACCGGCGCGGTCCCGCCGCTGTAATCAAGCCTCCCGATGTAATAATAGGGAGGAACTCTTTTGGCAAAAATGTATGCCACTGTCCAGCACGTTCTGGGTGGGAAGGTTGGCCAAAAGGGCTGGGAAGCCAGAATACCTGCCTATAAAGAGATGACCTCGAGGAAAGGGTGAAGTTGAATTAGGGTGCAACCCTTAGTGTCAGTTTTTTTGACGCTGAGGGTTTTTTTGTTTATAAAACGTTTTAAAGAAAGATTTCTCCCTTCGGTCGAAATGACAAATGGTACGGTCGAAATGACAAAATACGAACGACGAACGACGAAATACGGACGACGAATTGTTGTCATTCCGAGCGCCCTTTTGTCATTCCGAGCGGGAGCGAGGAATCTTATACTGACAGTTAACAAGTTACGGTGATTTTTAGATGAAAAATTTTATTTTTATTTTTGGCGGGATAAGAAGTGGAAAAAGTTCTTATTCTGTCCGGTTGGCAAAAAAACTAAGCAAGAAAGTTATTTTTATCGCTACAGCAAATGCCTCTGATGAAGAAATGAAAAAACGGATTAAACTCCATAAATCTTCAAGGCCTAAGTTTTGGAAGACAATAGAGGAAAACGAAAATGTAACTGAGGCGCTAGAGTCTATTGAGAATAAATATGAAGTAATAATAATTGATTGTTTGGGATTATTAGTGTCTAATTTGCTTCTTAAAAAATTAAAGGACACAGAGATAATTAAAAAAATAAAAAAACTGGCAGATGTTATTTCGAAAAACAAACAAACTATAATTTTGGTTTCAAACGATGTAGGGAGCAGTTTAGTCCCGGATAATTTATTGGGAAGGCGGTTTGTTGATTTAATAGGATTTGCAAACCAATTAATGGCGAAAAAGGCGAATGAGGTAATTTTTATGCGGGCGGGAATAGCAACATGATTAAAAGAACAAACAAATTCTGTAAATTTTTTCCATGTCACAAAGGATTGGAGGATTGTACATTTTGTTATTGCCCGTTGTATCCTTGTAAAGATAAAAATCGCGGGGAATATGTTTATTCGGGTAAAACAAAGAAAAAAATTTGGTCGTGCGAACATTGTAATTGGATACATAAAAAGAAAATAGTAGACAAAATTTTTAAGATAATTTGTTTGAGTTTGGCAAAATTTAGATAATTACAAAGTCTCTTTTTGCTTAAACCCAAAACGTTTTTGATAAATTCTAGGCTCATTTTGGGCAATTTCCCAATCCTATCAAGTAGCACAGTCGGGAATCATGAAAATTGTCTCCCCAAAATTTCGCCAAGAATTTATTACAAAAAGCGTTTTTATGGCCGCAAAAAGAGACCTTGTAATTAAATTTGCCAAAGTCGAAATAATTTTAAAAAACATAATGGAGGTTAAATGCAAAAACTAAAAGAAACAATCAATAAGATTGAAAAAATTGATTATTCTTTAGCAGAAAAAACTCAAAAAAGATTGGATAACCTGACTAAGCCGCAGGGAAGTTTGGGAAAACTCGAAGAGCTTGCAAAACAAACAGTTGAAATCACAGGAAAAGATAATCCGCCGTTAAAAAATAAAGTTATTTTTACACTGGCATCTGACCATGGCGTAACAGAAGAGGGGATAAGCGCTTATCCGAAAGAAGTAACTCCGCAGATGGTTTATAATTTTTTAAACGGCGGGGCCGGAATCAATGTGTTAGCTAATCATGTTGGCGCGAGGGTTGTTGTGGTGGATATGGGAGTAGCATCAACAATTCAAAACTTAAAATTCAAAACTCAAAATTTTAGAGATAAAAAAGTAAATTTTGGGACGAAGAATTTTACAAAAGGCCCGGCAATGACAAAAGATGAAGCCATTCGTTCAATTGAGGCGGGGATAGAGATTTTCGAGGAAGAATTCAAGAATAATGGTATTGATATTGCAGGGACAGGAGATATGGGGATTGGCAATACTACAGCGTCCAGCGCGATAGTTTCCGCTATAACAAATTGTCCAGTTGAAGACGCGACAGGCAGAGGAACAGGTATTGACGATAAAAGTTTGATTAATAAAATTGGAATAATAAAAAAGGGGCTTTTAATCAATAAACCTGACCCAAAGGATGGAATAGATGTTTTGTCTAAAGTCGGTGGTTTTGAGATTGGCGGTATCGCGGGGATAATTTTAGGCGCGGCGTCCAAAAGAATTCCTGTAGTGATAGACGGATTTATTTCAGGCGCGGCGGCGCTTATCGCGTGGACATTAGAACCAAAAGCCAAAGATTATATGATTGCCGGCCATTGTTCAGTAGAAAAAGGGCATAAAGTAATACTTGAAGTGTTGGGGCTTAATCCGATTTTGAATCTTGATTTACGTTTAGGGGAAGGTACAGGCGCGGCTCTGGGAATAGGGATTGTTGAGGCGGGTGTTAAAATTTTAACCCAGATGGCTACGTTTGAACATGCGGGGGTGTCGGAGAAAAATTGATTGTAACGGTTTATTGTCATTCCGAACGAAGCGGTTTGTCATTCCGAGCGGGAGCGAGGAATCTGTTGTAGGGGCGACCCCGTACGAAGAAAGATTTCTCCCTTCGGTCGAAATGACAAAAATGATGCGGTCGAAATGACAAGATTATGTGGTAG
>JBDROR010000159.1:0-5164 GCA_043809805.1 bacterium | reverse complement strand
CGGGAATGAGGAGGGCAGCAATAAGGAATTAATTCTTGAACTTGATAAGCTTATTAGTGAACTGGATGAATTAGAATTAAAGGCTATGTTGAATAATCCGGAAGATGTTCATAATGCTTTTTTAGTTATTCATCCCGGCGCGGGCGGGACAGAATCGCAGGATTGGGCGCAGATTCTTTTGCGGATGTACCTCCGATGGGCTGAAACTAAAAATTATAAGACAGAAATCGTTGATTATATGGCCGGAGAAGAAGCAGGGGTAAAAAGCGTTACAGTTCTGGTCGAAGGGCAATATGCCTTTGGATACCTTAACACAGAGACGGGGGTTCATCGTTTGGTGCGCATCTCGCCTTTTGATTCGAATAAACGCAGGCATACCTCTTTCGCGTCGGTTTTTGTTTATCCTGAAGTGGAAGATGATATTGAAGTGATAATAAATGATAAAGACCTGCGGATTGATACCTACCGCGCTGGGGGGGCGGGCGGCCAGCATGTAAATAAAACAGATTCCGCAATAAGAATTACGCATATGCCTACGGGAATTGTTGTTCAGTGCCAGAATGAGAGATCTCAATTTAAAAATAAAGCTATGGCCATGAAAATGCTGCGTTCAAAATTGTATGATTTGTATCAGAGCAAGAAAAAAGAGGAAGAATCCAAATTATCAGAAAATAAAAAAGAAATCGCGTGGGGAAGCCAGATTCGTTCTTATATATTTCAGCCTTATCAGCTGGTTAAGGACCATCGGACGGGATTGGAAATTGGAAATGTTCAGGCTGTAATTGACGGGAAGATAGATCCTTTTATTGAAGCCTATTTGAAATTTAGTTTGTAATTTAGGTTTTTTTTGTTATAATTTACTGTCATTCCGAACGAAGTGAGGAATCTTATACTGACAATTAACAAGTTACGGAGGGTATAGATGAAAAATATTATTTATGTTTTATGTTTTTTATTCGTTTTAAGTCTGTCTTCAAAAGTGACAGCAGCTGATTTTTCTATTCATGGGAAAATGACAGTGAGACAGGATATGGGTGATGCGGATGAGTTAGGGGAAGTGGTAAAAGATCCAATTAATGGCGGTGACAATGAAAAGAATCGTGATTTCCAGAATATCTATATGGGCGTGGATGAAAAATCCTTTGATGCCGGGACCGGATTGGATTTGTGGATTGATTCTAAAATAAATGAAAAAATTGATGCCCGTATTGGTTTTTCCGGAGCGGGGAAGGAACAGACTAACATAGTTTTAAACGATACATTTATCAGCCATAAAATAGATGCCGTGGGTGATTTTAGAGTGTCTTACAGTAAACCGAAATTTGGAATAGACCCGGCGCTTTTTGGTGAAGAGTTGGGATTGGGAGGGGCAAGCCCTGAGCGTTTTGATACGCGCCACTGGCAGTTGGTTTTAAACGGGAAGGCGGATGTTGTGGATTATTCTTTCGCGTTAATTGATGGTTTTGGCCATGATACCACAACAAGTGTCAGGCCGAGATCCAGCAAAGATTATTATTTGGATTTTTCAACGGAAACCGGCGGTAAATTTAGGGTAGGAGGGTCTTATTATAATGATAGAATTGCGGAGGACGCGGAAGGCGATGTGTCAAAATACGCTTTTTATCTGGTGTATGTTGGGTATGATTTTGATTTTAGATCCCAGTATACCGCTTATATTAATAAAAGTAAATTTTTAAATAATGATATTGCTTCCTACGGGTACTGGATGAATATGAACTATAAATTTTATGAAAAGGTAATGGGGATATTGCATTATTCCGCGTGGGATAAATATAGGGAGATTTCCCCTCAGTTGGAATTTAATTTGGCTGAAAATACTGATTTCCGGATTATTTATTTTAAATATAACGGCCCTGATGGAATAAGAGCGTTTGACAGCGATATATTTAGAACAGAGGTAGAGGTAAGTTTTTAAGAAAATCCCTCTCTTTCCCCCTTTTTCAAAGGGGGATTAAGGGGGATTTGAATTTGGGAGTAGTTTTTTTTGTTTAACCTGATTTTTCTGTATAATTTAATAAAAAGTGAATTAGCTGAGGTTGAGACGGCGCTTAAAAAAGAACTTGAAGCTGATAATCCGAAGATTTCACCCATTATTTCTCATATTTTATTACCGGGAGGGAAACGTGTCCGTCCGGCAATTTTGATCCTTTGCGCGAAACTTGGGGAGTTTGATCGTGAAAGAAGCGTTCAATTAGGAGTTGCGATAGAGTTAATTCATACCGCTACGCTGGTTCATGACGACGTTGTGGATAATGCTAATCTTCGCAGGGGAAAACCTTCAATTAACGCGAAATGGGATAATAAATTTGCTGTTCTTTTGGGAGATTATTTATACACTAAGGGATGCCGCCTGCTTCTAAAAGATAAGAATACAGAGGTAATAAAATTAGTTATTGGGGCCACTAACGATATGACGGAAGGAGAGGTTCTTCAGGAGGCGGTGAAGAACGATTCATCTGTAAGTTTTGAAGACTATTTATATATTACTCGGGCAAAAACCGCGGGATTAATTTCGACCTGCGCCAAAGCGGGTGGGATATGTGGAGGGTTGACGCGGGATAAAATTGACGCGTTGGAAAGATTTGGTTTGAATTTAGGTATCGCGTTCCAGATAATTGATGATACGTTTGATTGGAGTGTGAAAAAGGAAAAGTTAGGTAAACCGGTCATGAGTGATTTGCAGGAAGGCCGATTTACGCTTCCTTTGATATATCTTCTTCAGGAGGCTAATCCAACGGATAAGGATTGGCTGTATAAATTGCTTGATAATGAGGTTTTAAAAAAAGATGATATCCTTGCTATCCGCGGCAAAATGAATGATTACAAAATATTGGAAAAAGTAGTTGATTTAGGGAGAGAGTATATTAAATCGGCTAAAAAAGAATTAGAGATATTTCCCGCTTCAAAAATAAAACAAGCGCTTTTAACGTTAACGGATTATATTATAGAAAGAGATTGGTGATTGAGGGAAGTGAATAGTGAATAGTGAATAGTGGAGAGTGGGGGATTCCGTCATTCCCGCGAAGGCGGGAATCCAGATAAATCACGCTCCTACGGAAGAAAGATTTCTCCCTTCGGTCGAAATGACAATTACTAGATTCCCGCCTTCGCGGGAATGACGTAGTCGGTTTAAGGAGATTTTCAGATGAAAGATTATGGTGTAGTTCTTTTAATTTTGGTTGTTTTTAGTTTTAATCATGTTTTTTCAGAAAAACCCGTTGATTTAGAAGAAAAAATAAATAAAACTCCATGGCTGGGTGTGATAACCAGGGACTATTTTAAAGAAAAGGTTAAAAAGAAAGAAGCGGACGGAGTTTTGGTGGATGATTTTATTGAAGAGAGCCCTGCTAAAATATTCGGTATTGATAAAGGTGATATTATTCAATCTGTTGATGATCAATCGGTTAAAACCCAATGCGAATTTGAAGCCGCGATTTTTTCTAAAAAAGTCGGGGATAAAGTAAAAATTAAATTGTTACGCGACACAGAAGAAATAGAATTAGAAGTCACATTAGAAGATACATGGAATCAGGTGAAAGAGGTTTTAGATAAACTTGGGTTTAAAGTGAAGGTTGTGGAGGTGTTAAATAAGCCTGTTAATATCATTGTTTCCGATGTTAAGGCAGATTCAATATCTTATAATGCCAAATTGGTAAAAGGGGATTTGATTTTAGGGATAAATCGGGTGACTTTTAAAGATTTGAAAGAATTTGGACAGATAACCAGCCGGGTTAAGTTGAATGAAACTGTTTTTTTAACAGTTATTCATGATGGGTCGGTTTTGACAAAAGAATTGGGCATGAATGTTGCAGAATCTAAAAAATAGGTTTTTTTTATTTTTTTTATTTTTTATTACCTTAAATTCTTCTCTTTCCGGATTTACCATTGCAAGGCTAAAGTATGGCGGAGGCGGAGATTGGTACAATGATCCGTCTTTAATTCCTAATCTCGCGAAACAAATACAAAAAAAGACAAATATTAAGGTTTCTTTAAAGGAAAAAGTTGTTTCTGTGGAGGATCAGGATTTATTTTCTTATCCGTTTTTGTTTGCTACCGGGCATGGCAATATAAAATTTTCCGACCCGGAAATTATCCGGCTTCGAATTTATCTGGCAAATGGCGGTTTTATTTATGTCGATGATGATTATGGAATGGATAAGTATTTCAGGCTGGAATTAAAAAGAATTTTCCCAAATGAAGAATTGATAGAATTGCCATTCTCGCATCCTATTTATCATTTAGTCTGCAATTTCCCGGAAGGCCTTCCTAAAATTCATGAACACTATCCCGGGCGTCCTCAAGGATTAGGACTGTTTTATGAAGGAAGACTGGTCCTTTTTTATACCTACAATACAAATATAAGTGATGGTTGGGTAAGCCAGGAAGTTTATAATGATCCCCCTGAAATAAGGGAAAAGGCGTTTGAAATGGGGATTAATATAATTACCTATGCGCTGTTGTACTAGTCGTTCGTCGTTCGTATATCGTATTTCGTCCCCGTAGGGGCAGGTTCCCGTGCCTGCCCTCTTTATTGACCAACCGTATAATACAATAATATTATTATATTAGTGTATACAATATTGCCAATTTTTGTAACTATATATGAAATATAGAAATATTTTTCTTGACATATATGTTTTTTATACTATAATAGTATTAACATACTACAATATTATACTATGAATTTTATTACGATAAACAAAAAATCTTTAAAGGACAGCGGAAAAGAAGTAATGATTAGCAAGCTAGGTCTGTCTCATGATGCTGATTTGAAGTTGAGGATAAAAGATGGATCTATTAGAAAAAATTTTAGGATTAGACAAAAGAACATCCAATTGCGTATCGATCAAATAAAAAAATTAAGAGAATTCGCGTTTCATAGCGGGAATATTGATGGAATACAACTTAATGATAGTGAAATATGCCGAACTGCGTTGGATTTATTTTTTTGGCTGGAGATCGATCCAAATTCAGTAAAAAATGAAGAAGAGCTTTTAGAATTGTGTAAAAAGAGAATAAAAAATTTTGAAGGGAGGATTAATTAAATGGGAAACGTGTCAAAACTATTTTTTTCTGTCAAGGATCAAAATTCCGGGTCAGAGGAAGACCATAGTTTATGGGCCCGGTATAAAAAAAGAAAAGA
>JBDROR010000158.1:0-3130 GCA_043809805.1 bacterium | reverse complement strand
CTGCGCGTGAGAAGGAACACTCATATCCTCTAATAAATGCAACGCGCAACCTAACTGGTAATATCCATTTACTATGTTCCCACACTTGTAATCCGTTAATGATTTATCCCATAACTCTTTGCCGCGGTCCACCGCACTCTGAAATACACTCAACCACCCTTTCTTTGTCAGATAATCGTAAAAATGATTGCGAGTCTTTGTTACAGGCTCATCCTCATCGCATGTCCCAAACGTTCCTGCCTTCTCTATCTTGCTTGTATCAAAATCCCCATTACCCAAATCATACCCCTCAGGCATCGTCGTGTCGTAAAAATAATTCTTTAGTTCATCATAAGGAGACTTTCCTCCCCCTGTTGGTTTCGTTTTATCTTCTAAAAGCATCCACGCTCTGCCCGTTAACGTAAAAGGATGAATTACATTATTATCATGCCCGTAACTTTTGCTAAAGACAAAAATTATTAAAAAAATTAAAAATAAAATTAATTTTTTCATTGTTTTTCTTTTAATTCTTTTCTTATCCTATTTTCTGTATCATTTAATTCCTCTATTAAAACAAAATCATATTTTGAATACACTTCTACAATTTTATTCCACATCTTAAATGTTTCTTCCAAGTTAAAAGAGATATTTTTCTCTTTTAATGTCAGCCAGTACCATCCATTTTCACTTCGTAAAAAACTTGTAAAACCCCTTGTCATTTCAATCTTCTTTTTGATTTGAAGTACATCAGGTTCAATATTTGTAGTATCTTTTAGCTCGCCTTTAAATAACAACCATGCCTTATTAAGCATTTCCTTTTCTTGCTTTTCACTATCAACTAACGACTGGCGACTAGCGACTTCCCCAAGATATCTCTCCCCCAACCCCATCAACCTAATATCCGCATGAACAATACCGTCTTTGGACATATCCACAGGTATATGGTCAACCATGATTCCAGTGTTATCTCCATATTCCATCTTTGTTTCATACAGTGGATGCACAAACTGAACCATCATCCCGCCAAAACTTGACAATAAATGAAATGTTGTCTTCGATGGTATCTTGTATTTCCCATCCTTACCAGTCACCGACACCTCTCCCGCAAAACCGCTCGTTACATCTCCTCCAAAACTCGGCACACGCTTTTTCCAACCGCATGCAACTATCGCATTCTCAATCGGTTTGCCGGTTGTCACATCCGTAATCTGTCCTTCTATCGCAGGTGTCCGATTGAATGGCCAACCAGCAATGCTTTTCCCGCTTTGTAACATTAATAACATTACTAAAACTATTCCGCATCTTTTTATTCCCATTATTTCCTCCTAATTCTTGTCATTCCATAGATTCCCGCTTTCGCGGGAATGGCACAGTGAGTTTACCTTTTTTTCATCTTTATTATTTTCCCAGCCGCATAACTCCCCGCTATCTTCCTGTCACTTGCTGTCTCTTCAATTATTTTCATCGCCTCAGGGTTACTCATTTTTACCAATTCCTCCACCGCCCAACTGTTTACTTCAAATTGTTCATCTTTTAGCGCTTCTTTTAAATAAACAAGCTTATTCCCTTCTTTCGTATTTCTATATTCAATCTTTTTTATCGCTAACTTTGCATTGATCTTTGTCCAGACATCCTTAGACTTCAACTCTTCAGCCTTCAGCTCTTTTATTACTGAAGTATCCCCAATCTCTTCCAACGCCATCGTCGCAAGTAATTTCTCAGTCGGGTTCCCTTCTTTTATTCCTTTTAACGCAATATCACCATAACTTTTATCCCCTAATTTTGCCAGCGCCAATACCGCCCGCTGTCGGACATTTCCCGATTCATCTTTCAGTACATCTTTTAATTTAGCAATAGATGTTGTATCGCCTATTTCAGCCAAAGCCAGCACGCTGGCCTCACGACATAAATCATCTTTATCAGCTTTCAATATCTTTTCAAGCGCAGGGACAGCTTCTTTACTTTTCAATTCAGCTAAAACCAAAATACCGGGAATTCTCTCATCCCGATCCTTGCCAGTCTGAACTAATTTTAATAATTCCGGCACCACCTCTTCCCCGCGCTTCTTTATCTCCTCAAGCACTTTCTTCCGCTTTTCCCTGTCTCTAATTTTTAAAGAATCGATTAACTCCGTCAAATCCATCTTCTCCAAATCTTCAGGCGACATGCTCCCCCGTTTTCTTATGCTAATACTTGCTATCTCGTATTTGGGCGATTGACCAATCGCCCCTACATCTTTGTATTTAATATTTCTTTAATCGCTTCCTCTATTTTTTTATCTTTTAATGAAATTGTAGTTTTTTGCTCAGCTATTTCTTTCTCGATTTCGTAGTTTATCCCCGTTTGCTTTTTTAGCTCTTCAAAGATGTCTTTGATTGTAGCGGATTTGATGTCGGCGGAAAGTAAACTGTTCTCGTATTTTAAGATTAAAAGGGCTTTTTTATCTCCTGAAGTTTCTGAAGACAAGCCGGCGGGCGAGGGTGTTTTCTCCACGGGATGGGTGTAGAAATTTACATCCTCCGCTCCTACCGGCTTATTAAATAAAACCAACAGTAATACGATTATTGTTTTTTGTAATATGATTCTATTTCGCATTTATTAGTACTCCTGTTTTTTAGTATCATTGCTACTAATTTTAGGAACCAGCTGCTAAGCAAAAAAGGCACCTCTGTCGGCTGTTTTCTTTAAAGCCGATAAAGATGCCTTCTATACAATCCATCATCTTAAATCCCCCACCCCTGAGAAATTTGTTACATACCTAAAATCCCTAAAGTAATGCTATAAATTGTACCAAATTTAACTGTTTTGTCAAGAGGGTTTTTGAACTTGCCACTACGCATCCCTTTCCTTCTTAAATTTATCCCACAACTTTTTAACATCTTCTTTTTCATCCAAACCTTTTTTTGTTGGGTTTCGTTCCTCACTCACGACTATATTAGTCCCCATCCCCATATATGCCTTCTTACCGTTCTTCTGCGCTTCTTTGTTTTGAAGTATCTCTTTTTGACCAGGATTGTAATCCAACGGCAGATTCACAAAAAAACTTGTACCTTCCCCAACCTTGCTTTTTATCTCCATATATCCTCCGTGAGCCTCAACTATTTTATGCGCTATTGCCAAATTCAGGCCTATATGCATATCCTTCGTCGAG
>JBDROR010000157.1:0-15154 GCA_043809805.1 bacterium | reverse complement strand
CTCACTTATATATTTCTTTTGCTCCGAATCCCATAATTCATCTTCCGGATTTCGCAATGCCGCATAAAAATCGGCATTTTCATCAAGCTCACGAACTAGAGAAAAAGCTTTCTCTTTATTTTGTATAAATGTCTTTATTGTTTTAAACAAGTCTGTTTTTCGCACTAGTTTATTACGGCTATTCCAGTAAACACGCAAGAAATCTGGAAAGCTCTCGCTTCCTAATTTCCCGACAATTTTTTCCCACCGTTCTTCTATATTTTTCATTTCCATTTCATGCGGATTTTCATTGCTAATTATCGAAAATAAATAATTTTTCAGCAAATCAGTAGCAGATAATCTAACCCCGCGCGCATTTAAAGTTTCAAACACCTTAAAGGCATTCAATTCATCCGTAACAGTAATAACGGTAAAAAAGAGCTTATCGGCAACAGAATCGATAAACCTGGCTAAGTCGGCGCCATCTTTATCGGAAATATCTTTTTTAACCCGATCCAAAAACCATTCAAATGCTTTCTTGATCAGCTTCTCAGAAAAATTTAACCCTCTCTGCGGAATATTCTGCAATGGGGCAAGATAATTTTGATAAAAACTATCATTATGTTTATTTAACCGCAATTTTGAGCTTGTAATAAGCGTGACAGGATCCAGATAACCGATATATGTGTTGCGAAGTTGATCTTCTCTTTTCTTATTACTTGCAGAATCAACACCTTTCGATTGAAGCAATTGCAAATTTTTAAGAACTGCTAATACAAACACACTCAATGTCGTCATTCTCTGTTGGCCATCAATAATATCAAAATGCTTACTATTCGAAGATTGAAGCACCAAATATCCCATGTAATGCGCTGCCTCTTTATTCTCCTTGCAGGTTTCTAAAATATCCTGCCATAAATCATCCCATTCATTTTCCGTCCATGAATAATCTCTCTGAAATCTGGGCACAATATATGAAATACCATTGCCCATTAATTTTCTAAACGTATCATTTGACGTGTTAAAATTCATGCTTGACATAAACACCTCCTAATTGTAATCAATAAACACCTAATTATTTATTATATCACATATTTCGCCCTTAAAATATATCTCAATAAAATCAACTTTACAACTTTGGCAATAAAAAGCATAAATAATTCTCAAAGAAGCGCCCTTCAAATAACGGCAAAATAACCGCGCTTTTACTATGGCGCATTGCTCATTTTTTGTAATAATATTGAAATGTTTGCTATTTCCCAAAGGCATGACCGCCATTACACGCTTAAATTCTTTAATATCTTCCGGGAGAGATTTGTAAAATATTTATACACAAGCTCAAGCCATCGCTATTTATGTCCTGTTTGTCTTGTTTTTGTCTTGATTACACAATTCTGAACAACGGCGAGCATACAAAAATTCGAACCCCTGCCCTTCTGGATGAAAGCCAAAAAGGTTCGAATTGGTCACATTGGTGGAGGCGGCGGGAATCGAACCCGCGTCCAAGAATAATTAAAACTGGTATCCTACAGGCTTATCCAAAGTTTTTAAGTTTCGCCTTTTTTCTCTTCACTCTGGCGGAATAGTAAAAAGGCTAGCCCAAAAATTTCATCTTATTTCTTGAGCATAAAATAAGACTGAGCCTGAAATTTTACCAAATAAACCTCCCAGGCTTAAGGCCTATTCAGTCAACCGCTCTAGGCGGCTAATGCTAATTCGTTATTAGCGTTTATGTTTTTCCATTTGTTTAACGAGCCAACGGAACCTCGGCCTGCTATACAGCTTTAATACATACCTGTCGAAACCAAATCGCCCCCCTTTAAAATAAATCCCCCTTTTATTCCCCCTTTGCAAAAGGGGGATTTAGGGGGATTTGTTTTATATATTTTTCATAGAAAACGGATATCTTATGTCTAAATGTCCTGAAATAGTTTCTATCGCTTTCCCCTCAACAAGTATCTGAACATTTTTAATATCATAAAAATTAGCGCATAATGTATTAACTATTCCATAAATAGTCGCAATCTCTCCCGAGCTCCCTCCAGAATGATTCTTTGCCAACTCTACACTAAAATCCACATAGGCAGTGCCGTTTTTATCAAGATATACCTCTTTTAACATGGCTCCATCGGGAATAACGGGAATCAAATCTTTGTTTGGGCCTTTTATTAATTCTATGATTGCCTGCTTAATCTGATCAATCTCTGAAGCAGTCCTGTAAATCTCACGGGATTCAACAACCAAATGCTCACCATCCAATGACGCGAAATAAAGACTGATTTTCATCTTCTCATCTTTTTCGGAAATTTTCGGAATGGCTCCCGAAAAAATTGCTTTACTCGATTTTTTCGACTCCCCCCGAAAAATTTTCAAGGAATAAATTCCCGCACCTACCAATAAAACAATAATCATTCCCAAAAGAATAAATTTAGATTTACGCTTCTTTTTAGCCATTTATTTTTTACCCCTATACCCCTCATATTTAGTCTTAAAAGCAAGAATACCGTTAAGGATTTGTCGGGCGTAACCCTCGCGGACATTGTTTCTTTTCAAATTACTCTCTTCCCGTTTATTTGTGATAAAACCCATCTCAATGAGAACTGATGGGCAATTAGATCCTTCTAAGACAAGAAACGGAGCAGACTTCACGCCTCTGTTCCTTAGTGATAAATTTCGCCTAAGCCGCTCGCTAAGTATACCGGCTAATATACGGCTTGTCTGTATATGTTCCGTCTGAACAATATCCCAAAGCACAAATTCAACATCGGACGCCTTTTTATTCTTTTTTTCATATTTTATAGCTGCATTCTCAAACGCAGCAACCGCACGGGATTCATCATCCATCGCGGCAGACAGAAAGTATACTTCTATCCCGCTGGCATATGAACGGCGGGACGCGTTAATATGCATACTTATAAAAAGATCAGCTTTTGCGTTATTAGCTATAGCCGCCCGTTTTCGCAATGGAACAAACACATCTTTTTCTCTTGTTAAAATTACCTTTATGCCTAATTTTCTGGTCAACAGTTTTTTTGTTTTTAACGCGATATCCAAAACGACATCTTTTTCTTTTAACCCTGTTGGGCCAATGGCTCCGGGGTCTATACCTCCATGTCCGGGGTCTAAAACTACAGTATAAATAGCAGACTTATTAGAAGGCAAAACAAGGGGCCGCGCCAAAGCCAAATTACTTAATAAAAATAAAAAAATAAAAACCTTATATTTCATTCTCCATCCTTTTATATTCTATTTATATCTATTCCTTTGAGCTCTTTCCATTTCTCTGCCAGCTTCCCGTTTTTTAATATCATCCCGCTTGTCAAAATGCTTTTTTCCCTTAGCCAAAGCTAATTCGACTTTAGCTTTTCCATTCTTGAAATAAAGTGAAGTCGAAACAAGAGTTAATCCCCTTTGCTCTGTTTTTCCTCTTAGCCATTCTATCTCTGACTTATGCAGAAGAAGCTTACGAACTCTTTTGGGATCTTCGTTATAACGGTTCCCATATTCATAAGGGCTGATATGGCAATTATATAAATAAACCTCATTTTTTTCCAGCATGGCAAAGCTGTCATCCAAAGACGCTTTGCTATGCCTTAAAGACTTTACTTCAGTTCCTTTTAAAACTATTCCCGCTTCCAAAAATTCCAGCAAAAAAAAATTAAATTTCGCCTTGCGGTTCAGGCAAACTATTTTTTTATTTTTATCCTCCAACGATTTCATAATTTGATTATCTCATTATTATCGACCAATCCCTAAAAAACTAAAAAGGTAAAAACATAAAAATAAAAATCCCCGCTTTGCCGTAAAAGAATGATAATTTTAGGACTCCCTTAAGTAACAGGCAGGTATCCTCTTGAATAATGCTCACATTATCCAAAGTTCGGATTCCATTTCAATTTAGTGTTGAATCAAAATAAATCATTCTTCTCGAACAAAGCAGGGAATAATTTTAAGATAATTTCTCTAGTTCATCGCATACCAGCTTATAAACTGATTTTGATTTTTCCATCATCAAATTTTTATTGCCGCGTTTTTCCGCTTTTAATTTAAAATATTCGTCGGTAATATTAACAGCCGATAGAATAGCGATTTTCTGTGGAGAAATAAGCGCGGATTTTTTAGATAAATTCTCCATTTTCATGTTAACATAGTCGGCAATTTCCCTTATATAATCGGGAGATTCCTTGCCTTTAATGGTATATTCCGAACCGAAAATATCAACTGTAATTCCTTTTTTTGCTCCGTCCATAAAGTACTGCCTTTCGTATTTCGTCGTTCAGAATGACAATCCCACAATACTAACCACTATTCACTCTCCACTTTCTGCTTTATTATACTTCCCATATCAAATAAAATCAACAAAAAGTTTATTGCAATCTTATTTTATGATATAATTTAATACCATGAGGAAGTTTATTTATTTGTTTTTGTTGATTTCTATTTTCCCTCTCTTCACTGTCTTTGCAATCGAAGACGTCGAAAACGAAATACTAAAAGAGTGGCGCATTCTGAAAATGCCAGCTAAGTCTTCTAAAAACATTGTATCTATGAGTATGCTCTTGAACAATGTAAACAAAAACTGGAATAAACTTTCGTCCTCTACTCAAAATTTACTACAATCGATTCTTTGCCGGCCAACAGACCCCGGTTACACGATAGAAAATATTAATGTGGCTTACAATACAACTTTTACTTTTTTCGATACTACACACTTTAGAATCTTTTATACCGAAGAAGGGAATGATGCCGCCGCAAACAGTTTTGTAAAAACAGTGGCTGAGGCATTTGAATCAAGTTATGCTGTTAAAGAAACAAAAGGTTACAAATCCCCGCCTGACGATCAACAGGCATCAGAATTGTCTTATGACCGCAATGGCGGCAACTCGAAATATGATGTTTATCTCCTTGATATTGGCCAGAATTTCCCCGGAACTTTTGGATGGACACAACCGGAGAAAACTCCTTTGGCAAGCAATGACTATATTAAATATAGTTTTATTGTAATGGATAATGATTACGCAACTACCCAATATGATACGAGCCAAAGCCCTGATAATTTTGCCAGGGTCACAGCTGCCCACGAATTTTTTCATGCAGTTCAGTATGCTTATAATCAAAATGTGGACAACTGGTTCCTGGAGGCATCTGCCGTGTGGTTTGAGGACCAGACATATCCAAACATCAATGATTATATCAATCGATATTTAAACGGCGAATTTAAATGGTTTTCCCAGCCTGAATTGCCTTTAGACTTTGATACTACCTCAAACGCTCATAAATACGGCAGTGGGATCTGGCCTATTTTTCTGGAGGAAAATTTTTCCGGCATCTTGAAAAATTTCTTCGAAGACGCCAACACCATTGCCACTCCAAACGTCTTCAACCTTCTAGACAGCAGATTACAAACTAAAAGCAGTAATCTATCTTCTGCCTTCACAAAATTTACCGCGTGGAATTATATCACAGGAAAAAATGATGATGGCGCACATTATACCGATGGCGCACTTTACGATACCTTATACATTTACAACACTACATCTGATTATATGACCAATCCCGCAGCTACCCCGTCTACAGGGAAAATACCGGGATATCTGGGATCAAATTATCTGATTTTCAATAAAAAAGAATCCAGTTTGCGAATAATGTTTAATGGCAGTGAATCCCCTCCTTCAAGCAGTTTTAAATGGAACGCGTCCGTACTGACAAAATCCGGAACAGCTTACACGGAAACTACAATCGTTCTTGACGCGCAAAATGCCGGAGGGATAACCATAAGTTCATCATTTGACACGGTAGTTCTTATCCCAAGCGTTTACGAAACCGCGCATTCAAAGTCCGATTTGGCAAAATTTCCTTATACATACGGGTTTTCCAATGATACTACAGAACCTTCGCCTGTGTCCGCTCTTGCCGCATCAGATCCCCTTGCGGATCAAGGCTATATTGTTTTACTGCAATGGTCTGCCTCCGCGGATGACACTACAAACGGCAGTATAGAAAGTTATGATATTTTCAGGAGTGAATCCACAGGGACAGGATTTGCTTTGGTTAGCAGTGTTGTTCCCAATGTTTCCGGAATTTATACTAATGAAAATATTGTCACACAAAATAAAACCAACTATTACTATAAAATTCGTTCCAGAGATAAATGGTATAATTATGATACCACTGAAATCGAATTTGGGCCTGTACAGGCTATAGATAATCTTCCTCCGGGCGCTCCCGCGGATATTGGAGCCGTTGATACTCCCAAAGACGAAGGAGGGAGCATTGATGTAACATGGACAAAATCAACTGATGACGGAAAAGGCGCTAATGATGTTGTCCAATATACTATTTTCCGGTCCGTAAATCTCGCGGGGCCGTTCCAAACCGCTGGAGTCATAAATGAGGGAAAAACAATTTTCCATGATACAACTGTAATAAATAATACTGATTATTACTATTATCTTAGCGCTGAGGATAGACATCCCAACTATTCTTATTCCGATACAACCGGTCCCGCCATGGCAAAAGATGACTGGATACCTCCGCCAACTAATTTCAAAGCGGTCGGTATGGACAACAAAATATCTCTCAACTGGAAAAATCCAACAACCGCGGATTTTAAAAAAACCTTTATCAGAAGAAAAGAAATTTCGCATCCAATAGATGAGAATGACGGCACCCTGGTTCATGATGGGACTGATTCCACATTCCAGGATACTGATGTAACCATCGGCAAAACATATTACTACACAGCGATATCGCTTGATACAACGGGAAATTATTCCGAACCTGATACCGGAAGCCGCGCGCAGGCGGCCATTACGCTTAAAGCGTTTAATTACCCTAATCCCACATACTCAGGAAGCACTGTTATTCGCTATCAATTAGAAAACACCTCAGGGGTGGAAGCTACCCTCTACATCTTTGACATCTCGGGAGAACTTGTTCTAACAGCGGATAATCTCTTAAACAATCTCAACAACAGTCAGATTATTCCGGATACCCCTGTTTATGAATATAGCTGGGATGGTAAAAATGGGAAAGGTCGTCAAGTGGCAAGCGGTGTGTATATTTTCGTTATCGAAGCTAATGATAATATATCTAAAAAAGACAGAACGGGAAAAATAGCGGTAATAAGGGGAAGTCGCTAGTCGTTAGTCGTCAGTGTGGAAGTTGTCATTCCGAGCTGTAGGGGCGACCCGGTGGGTCGCCCGAAATAGGAGGGCGAGGCACCGCCTCTCCCCTACGGAAAGAAAGATTTCTCGCTTCGCTCGAAATGACAAAATACGAACGACGAAATACGGACGACGAATTATTGTCATTCCGAGCGGGAGCGAGGAATCTAATTACGGAGATTTTTAGATGAAATATAAATTTTTTATTTTTTTAATATGTCTTATATCCCCTATGCGCCCTATTGTCTTTGCCGCCTCCGGCGATGCCGGCGATGCGGCCGCTTTTTTAAAAACCGGGCAGAGTGTCCGGGCCCTCGGTATGGGAAAAGCTTTTACAGCCATAGCTGACGACGCGAGCGCGTCTTACTGGAACCCGGCAGGACTGGCCCAGCTTGATAAAAAAGAATTTATGTTTATGTATAATAAACCGTTTAGTCTGGTTTCAGGAATCCAAAATGAAAACATTGCCCTCGCGTGGCCGTTTGCTTTAAACTATAATTACGATAAATTACAAGCTGCTGTCGGACTGAATGTAATTTACTCTGCGGTAGATGGAATTAAAGGTTACACGGAACAGGCTTTGCCGACAGGTGAAGAATTTTCCAGTCAGGATATGGCCTATCTCCTGTCTTGCGGAGTTAACGGGCTTACACCGAACACTGACTTAGGGCTGACAGTTAAAATGATATCGCAAAAAATATACACCCATTCAGATTCCAGTTTCGAGGCAGATGTTGGATACCTTTATCATTTGCAAAACTTAAGATTCGGATTGGCGCTTCAGGATATTATTTCTAATTCCATCCCGGTAAAATTGAAAACCGGAGCTGCTTATACAATCCCGGATAAATTTATTTTCTCCATGGGATTAGATTTAATTAAAAACAGAGATTTAAAAAAACATATCGGGGCAGAATACACAATTGCCAAATTGATTTCTCTCAGAGGCGGTTGGACGACCGATACGAACGAAATAACCGCTGGGCTTGGATTTAAAAAAAAGTTTTATGAAATCGATTATGCGTATGCCCGCCATGAAGTATTAGAAAACAGCCATCGCGTTTCTCTTAGTATAAGATTTTAGCATGAAAATACCACTTCCCCTCTTTAGAAAAGAGGGGTTAGGGGAGATTTGAAATATTTTATTAAAAAATCCCCCTTAATCCCCCTTTTTCAAAGGGGGAAAACAGAGTGAAACTAAACGTCGGATTAATAAATCTGGGATGCCCAAAAAATTTAGTTGACGCCGAGGCGTTACTGGGATTTTTAAATCAAAATAAATTTAATATAACCGGCATATCCAACGCCCAAATAGCAATAGTAAATACGTGCTGTTTTATAAAAGAAGCCGCAGAAGAATCATTAGAAACCATTCTTGGACTCTATCAATTAAAAAAAGCAGGACGGCTAAGATTGATTTTAGCGGCAGGATGCCTTCCCCAGCGATATAAAAAAGACGCGTTTACCGAATTGAAAGAAGTAGATGCTTTTATCGGGCCGGGGAAATACAGCGAAATAAACAATGTTATTGAAAATTGTTTAAATCCCCCTCTTTCCCCCTTTGTTAAAGGGGGATTAAGGGGGATTTTTTTTAACACAAAAAGGGAATTTAGAGTAACCAATCATCCTGATTATAATATTCTGTCATATCGCCCTATTTCTCTGACACCGAACCATTATACATATCTAAAAATTTCAGACGGATGCTCCAATAGATGCCATTATTGCTCCATTCCCTCTATCCGCGGGCCATATCAAAGTAAATCATGGCAAACAATAAAAAAAGAACTGGAATCCCTCTCCGAAAACAGAAAAATAAAAGAATTAAATATTATAGGCCAGGATATTACCGCGTATGGCAATGATCTAAAAACTAATCTTAATATTGTGTCTTTGTTAAAAAATATCATTAGAAAAACTTCCATTCCATGGATCCGCCTGCTTTACACACATCCTAAACATTTTAAAGAAGAGCTTCTGGATTTTATAAGTTATGAAAAACGTATTTGCAGATATATTGACTTGCCGCTTCAGCATATCAATGACAGAATACTTGCAAAAATGAATCGCGGAGTCGGCAAAAAACCAATCTTGGATTTACTCGAAAAAATAAGGAATAAAATACCGGGAATCGCCATTCGGACAACTTTTATTGTTGGTTTTCCAACAGAATCAGATAAAGAATTCCATGAATTATTGGATTTCGTTAAGGAGCAAAAATTCGACCGTTTAGGGGCATTTAAATACTCTCCCGAAGAAGAGACAAAAGCGTTTTCTTTTAAACCCCGTGTTCCAAATTCCATACAGCGGGAAAGATACCATGAACTTATGAGCGCGCAAAAAACAATTTCATTAAACAAAAATAAAAAACTGATAGGACGAAAAATAAAGGTTTTAATTGACGGGGTTTCAACGAAAAAAAACTTTTCTTTCTATGGACGCGCGCAATCCGATGCCCCTGAAATAGATAATACAATCTGGATCAAAAAAATTCCTAATAATACTTTATTGAAAACAGGCAAATTCTGCACAATAAAAATTACACAGGCAAAACCTTATGACCTGATAGGAGAAATAATCCCATGAGAGAACAAAATCACATTAACCGAAAAGGTAACAAATACTATCTATTAATTAATTTTCTTATCGCGATTATAATAATTCTTTGCATCTATCATCTCTATCTTGGAAAGCAGATACGAATAGACGAACCATATTCAGGAAAATCCCATTATTTATTCAATCAAATCGATATTTCCGCTAAAGGCGCGGTTATAACTAATAACTATCAAACGGCATTCGAAACATTCGCGAAATCTTTAAATCCCGAAATAGAAATAATAAATAAAGGCGACTCTCAGAAAAAAATAGTACTTGTTGTCAAAAACGTTGACGCAGAAAATTCAGATATCGATATTACAGGTAAAGCTGAGACAAAAAAATTAAAAAACAGCCTTCTTTTTAAACTCGAACTGGATAAAAACATCGCGTCTAGAATAAAAATCTTTCCTAAAAAAGAAAACAAAAAATTCACTTTCGCGGTAATAGGCGACACGCGAGGCAGTGAAAGCCCTTTTACAAACAAACGGGGGAGCTATTTTATTTACAAACGATTTGAAAAAGAAATTAACAGGATTAAACCCGCATTTTGGGTTAATTTGGGGGATATGGTTAACTCGGGGCATCCATACCAATACCGCCGTTTCAAAGAACAGTTTAAAAACATCAATTCCCCCTTCTTCCCGGTGATAGGAAATCATGAATTTGTCAATCCTGTGGGCGAGAAATATTTTAAGGCTTTATTTGGAGATACCAATTATAGTTTTAATTACAGCGATTATCATTTTATTATCATTGATAACTCAAAAGGAATTTTCACAAAAGAAAATTTTAAGTGGCTCGAAAAGGATATATCCGAAAATTCAAAAAAACAAATAATGGTATTTATGCATAAGCCGCTTTTTGACCCAAGGCCGGGCGAAAATCACGTTATGGATAATAAACAGGATGCATGGCACTTGGAAGAAATTCTTTTAAAAAAAAGAATCAAATATGTTTTCGCGGGCCATATACATGCATATTACAATGAAACAAGAAAAGGAATAAAATATTACATCACGGCTGGCGGAGGGGCAAAGCTTGTATCGGATGAAAGTTTTTATCACTATCTTTTAGTAAAAGTCGATGGCAAAAAAGTAGAGGTCGAAGTGCGCGAATTAGAACCGCCATTTATTTTCAAGATAATTAACTAACTTGAGTTTGGCAAAATTCCACAAAAGAAGCAGTTTTTTATCGAAAGAGCATTAGCGGAAATGATTTAGCGCAAGTAGGAGTCTATGTTGGGAAAGCCGGAACTGACCGAATCCCGATTCATCGGGATGAGAGAATTCCGGAAGGGCATTCCCAATATAAGCGACGTACTTGCGCTTGTCATTGGAGCGTTAGCGAAAGAGATAAAGGACTGCTTCTTAAAAATATTTACCAAACTCAAGTAACTAAGAAAGATCTCTATTTGCCAACCCAATTACAATACACAATACAAACCCCAAAAGAACCGCGATTTGGCCGTTAAAAGTAACTCCGTCCGCCGTACTGTTCAAATTAAAATTCTGCAACATAGCACCTCCCGCTAAAAGGCCTAAGACTGTAATACCCGCGCCGCTGTCACCGCTTCCCGCAAGAATTAACTGTCTAAAAGGACATCCATTTGCCAAAGTTCCGCTGAATCCAACCAGTCCCATGCCTAAAAAGTCCCAAAGATAACTTGGGGAAGAACCCGGATACGCGATCGTCCCGAACTGAAAATCTTTTAAAAAAACATAACTTAAAAAGGCGCCTATTAAAAAAGCAAAACTTCCGTAAAGCAAGGTCATTTCCCTTCCTAAAATAAAATTATTGATGCTCCCCAAAATACAATATCTCGAATAATAAGAAATCCCTCCAATAATTAATCCGATAAATAACGATAAATATACCGGCGAGAATGCTGCTCCCGGGCCGGAAGAGCTTTCAAAAATAAAAGGAGGCCTGATAAAAATAAATAACAGTAAAACAAGGCTCAGTATGGGAACGAAAAGTCCTTGTCTGGATTCCCGCTTTCGCGGGAATGACATACAAACATTCTCATTCTCCAGAGAAAAACCCGACCTTATATATTTCCCGCCAACCCATACACCAACTATCAACCCCAATAAACCAACGAGACTCATAATCTCTCCACCGGAAATTCTATAAAACAATTTTATCGGGCATCCTATATAAATTCCCGTTCCAATCATCATTAAAATTCCTAGAATAAATCTGATAATTAGAATCCGTCCGCCGCGAACACTGCCGTGAACACTACCATGAACATTAAATTCACCGCGTCCAAGGCTAATCAAAAACGCACCTAAAATAAATCCGATAATCTCCGGACGAATATACTGCATACGGTTGTTGGCGTGCAGACCAAGACTACCCGCGATATTTTCTATAAAACAGGATACACAAATTCCCGTCCGGAAAGGATTGCCGAATTTCTCCAGAACAACCCCTCCAACACCAAGCAGGATTCCGGATAAAATAACCATTATTATTGTTAAATCGTATTTTTTACTCACATCCACTACCAAATTTCCTTCTCAAATAATAAGCATCTTTTAAACCTTGTCTGACAGTCTTATCATCAGGATATTTTTTTTCTTTTTCGGTAAGTTCAAAAATAGTTTTTTTAATGGCACTTTTTATTTCATCGCCTAAAAAAAAATCGGATTTTTGATCTATATAATTAGGTTCTATTTCAATTGCCTTCCGATATTCTGAAATTGCTGAAGCATAATTCTTTTCCCCAAAACGTGAACGGGCCGAATCAAGGTATGTTTTAGCGGTATTCTTTGATTCGACAATTACAGAAAAAACGGCTCTTTTCTCTTTGCCTAAAAAAAGCGAAACAACAGCAATAAAAATCCCCGCTAACGCGATTAAACTTATTTTTTCAATGCTTGTTGACATAATTTTGTATAATTTGTTATTTCGACCGCATACTTTTGTCATTTCGAACGAAGTGAGAAATCTTTCTTCAATAAATCCCCCTATTTCCCCCTTTGCAAAAGGGGGATTAAGGGGGATTTGCCCCTACAACAGATTCCTCGCTTCGCTCGGAATGACAATGCCCCTATTTCGGCATGTATTTTCCTATTCTAACCCCCGGATAATAAAATTTTAAAATTTTATTATACCGGTATTTTTTCTCCGCCATCGTTTTCGCGCCTTCCTGGCATAAACCTATCCCATGCCCTGAACCGCGGCCAACAAAAATAAATGTATCTCTTTTAATCTTAATTTTAAAAAACGTACTCTTAATCTTATCATAGCCAAGCCATCTTCTAAAATCCGACACATCTAACTTTTTATTGCCATTTGCCATACGAACCGCAATTTCACTTACCCTTCCTGTACGAGTAAGTTTCGTAATTTTTAACGAACGTAGTTTCCCTTTAAAATTTTCATCTGTCGACAAAATTTTCTCCAGATTTGATTTTGAAATACTAAACTTCCAATTATAATTTGCCGCGCCCCTGCAAAAAACGCATATTTTGCTTTTCAAATAAGGCAAGTTACTGTTCGACCATAAAGAATTAACATCCTCTGTCCGTCCACCGCAAGTACTGTGGAAAAAAGCCTGAATTAGATTATTATGATAAGTCATTACAAGCCCTTTTGTATCTAACACAGCTTTATTTATATTCTTATTTTCCCCCGCGACGCCTATATACCTCTGGGAATCCACAGACGCTTCAAGTTGATATGTTTTATCCTTATTTTTCTCATATTGATAAAGGGCATATGTCCTCGCAGCGACAGCTTGCGCCTTTAAAACTTCCTTGGGCCACGAGGAATAGATTTCCCCGCCGACCACACTAAAAAGATATTCTTCAAGAGGAACTTCATTTATAATAACAAAATTATCCTCTTCTAATCTAATTTCAATATCCCCCCTATACACATCATTCCCAAGTTTTATCCTGCCTTTAGATTTTGATTTAAATACAACCGGGCTCGGAATCTCTTTCCCCTTTAGAAATAATTTTCCTTTTTTGAAACAAATATTTATTTTTTTATTATTATTTATTGATAAAACCGCATCGACGCCGCGGAAAACAGCTATCCGTAATTTTATATTACCAGAGCCTTTTTTATTCCCTGACGTTCCCCTCAGCGGGATAAACAACATAATAAAAATTAAAAACAAACCTATTTTTTTCATTTTTTTGAAAATAATCTAAAAATAATACTCAAAATAATACTAACAACAATGGAACTGGCCAGCGGAAAATAAAATTTAAAATTTTTCTTTTCAATATATATATCGCCGGGAAGTTTTCCTATAAATGGTATTTTATTTAAAAACATAACAATAATTCCAATACCAATTATAATCAACCCTAAAATAATTAAAGTCCGGCCTAAATAATTAAAGTCCTGCATGCTTTATGTTTGGGCGAGGCATCGCCTCGCCCCTACTTAGTAAACATCCGCAATATTTTTGAAGATAAAAATTGTTTTCTTTTGCCATTTTTCTTCCTTCGCGGAAAAACGGTCTAAAATCTTTATAGTAAAAATTGAGATTAAACTCCTTTGCTGTTTCTTCTCCAAGCTCTTTAATTTTATTATGATCCTGATACGGGCTTATCAAAAGCGTGGTTGAAAAATATTTAAAACCTTCGGTTTTTGCCTGCAAAGCGGTTTCCTTTAGTCTCCATTTATAACAAATCAAACAACGGCTGTCCTGAGATTCTTTCCAGTGTTTTTTATTTTCACCGATTTTTTTCAAAAATTCCTGTTCCCCGTTTTCGGAATTTACGGAAAATTGATTTCGCGCGATAAATTGCTTTAAACAATCCAACCTTTTGTTATATTCCTCTTCAGGATGAATATTCGGATTAAAAAAATACCCTTTCCATAAAATATTTTCTTCCTTAAAATATTCGCAAAAATATATTAGACATGGAGCACAACATATATGAAGGAAAACTCTCATTGTAACCTACTATAATTGTCATTTCGACCGAAGGGAGAAATCTTTAAAGACGAAAAACAAAAAAGCGTCAGTCTTTTCCTATTAGAATTTTCTTTGCTTCTTTTATGTCAATTTTAGCTCTATGCCCGTGCTTCTCAAGAAGATGCAATAGGTTGCTACCGTTTAATAAGGTTATTGGCTTATCTTGAGCAAACTTGTAAGCGTCCGGGCCGTAATCTGCTGTAGTAACTAATATGCCTTTCATAGCTCCTTCATTAAGAATTGTTCCATATAAATCACGAACAGCAGAAACACCAACGACGTTAGTATACCTTTTAGCTTGTATTACAATTTTCCCGCCGCGTAAAGGATCAGGATCAAATATTACTGCATCGACGCCCTCGTCCCGGCTCACCCGAGTAATCTTGACCTCCCCTCCTTGGGGAGCAAATTCTTTTTCAAATAATTCCTGAATTAGATTCTCAAAATCCTGCCAATCCATTGCCGC
>JBDROR010000156.1:0-6357 GCA_043809805.1 bacterium | reverse complement strand
AATTCTGTGCTGGCCTAAATCACTGACATAAATTTTTTTGTTCTTACCTATGACAATATCCCATGGAAGAGATAATTTCCCTCTCCCCATACCTCGTTTTCCAAATTCATTTAACAATTTGCCGCTATTTTTATCAAAAACCTGAACCTTGCCAAAAAAGATATTGGTCACATATATCTTATCTCCACTAACTGCTACTCCAATGGGAGAGTTTAATTCATTAATATTTTTTGGAATTACATTTATGATGTCCGGCGTGGTATCTGAAAAAAGATTAGCACCTAATAAAAAAACAAGGAAAGGAATTAACAAAAAAACCAATCTGTTTTTGTTACGCATTTTTAATCCTTAAAAGCCCTCTAAACAATTTAACGTAATGTCAAAACTTCGTTCGGAATGACAAACAATTCCTGCCTGCCGGCAGGCATGGCGTCGTTCGTATTTTGTCATCTTGACCACACACATTTGTCATTTCGACCGAAGGGAGAAATCTTTCCCCGTAGGGGTAGCCCTGCGTGGCTGCCCTCTTTTATTAGGGCGACCACATAGGGTCGCCCCTACTCGGAATGACAACCCATTTAATTATTCATTCGCCGACATAAGATTTTTTACTATATTTTTATACAATCTATTTGCCTGTTTAAACCTATTTAGGCTTTTATCTTCCTGTTTTAAATCACAGGCGATTAAACCAAGTTCATAATAGGTATGTGCCAAATTTAGTTCTTCGTTTTCACCCTCTTCAAAAATGCGGATTGCTTCTTCAAACTCACTAACTGCCTCATCATACTTTCCCTGAACCTTATACGTTATCCCCAAACCGTAATGCCCATTTCCCGAATTAGGATCTAAAGTTAAAACTTTCTCAAATTCCTCCTGAGCTAGTTCCCACATGCCTCTGTCACGGCAAAAAACACCGTAATCAAAATGTATCTCTGCGTCAGTCGTATCTAATTCAAGAGAAATTTTGAAATTTTTCTTCGCGAGTTCCACATTCCCTTTAATGGCATAAACATTTCCTAAAAGCGCATAAGCATCCGCATAACTCGTATCAATTGTCAACGCCCGTTTTAAATTGCTTTTAGCCTTCCCATAAAAAGCCGCGTTATACATCTTCTTTGCAATCACAAAATAACGTTCCGCCTTTTTATTCGGTTGATATCCCTCAACAATATTTTCTTTTTCAGGCAATTCAAGCCCCAGCAAATTCATCACGCTATTAACCAAATTCTTTCTCCCGCTAAACCTGGGGAAACCAGCCATTATCTCGGACACTACCCCTTCCTTTGAAACTAACGCCAGGCTTGGAAATGTCAGAACTCCATATTTATTATAAAGGCTCAAATCACTATCAACAAAAACCTGAAAAGTGTAATTTTTATCAACTATTACCTCATAAATTTTTGACATCTCATCATCCCCCATAACATTCGCGTCGGCAGGAGAATAAACAGCTATAACTTCAAAACCTTTGTCTTTATGTTGATTATAAAGTTCCTGCAGCACATCCATTTCTTCTATACAACGATCTCCGGGATACTTCCAAAAAACTACAGCTAAAGCGCTTCTCCCCTGATATGAATCAACTGAAATTGTCCGCCCCGCAAGATTTTTAAACGTAAAGGGAACTATTTTATCTCCTTTACTTACTCTTTTAAACGCCTGCGCTTTGGTTGATAAAGAAAAAAGACAAATAAAAAGCGTTAATACCACCAAGATCGATACAAAATATCTCATTTTAATCTTTTTCATAATTTATTTAAATCCCCCTTTTATTCCCCCTTTGAAAAAGGGGGATTTAGGGGGATTCCTTTAAATGTTCCTCTGCCGTCGGCACCCACTTACCTTCATTCTGATCTTCCAAAGCGTGTTCCAAATATTTACGCCATATTTCTTTCGCCTTATCTTTATCATTGATTTTTTCATAAACCAAAGCCAAATTCATATATGCGGGGCTATAATTTTGTTTAATACTTATCGCTTTTTCAAATTCCTCTATCGCTTTATTCCACTTTGACTGACTGTAATACGCTAACCCCAGTGTATAATGAGACTCCGGCAGTTTATCCGCTTTCCGCAAAGCGCTTTTTGCCTGTTTATAAAGCCCCATCTTTTCATATGTCAACGCGAGTTTATAATTAGTTTCTATTAAGTCAGGATTTACAAAAAGCGAGTTTTTATATTCCTCTACCGCCCAATTATTTTGTTTCTTATAAGCGTAATCATCCGCTGAAATCATTAAACGTTTAGCGATTTTTTCTATAATGTCTTTACCCTCTTTAGCATATGGACTTTCCGGAAATTCTTTTATTATGCGATGATACAATGGCACATATTCTTTATAGGAGCCATACCTTTGCTTAATTTTTATCACCGCCTCCATGCTTTCTAAAATATATTTACTATCCGGATATCCCTCCACAATTTTCACGTATTCTTCAGACGCTTTCAACCATTTTTCTTTTTGTTGCAAATCTTCGTCTAAATCCACAATAAGCGCGCCGGTTTCATCCTCCAACTTAAATAATGATTGCGCCTTTTCAAAATATCCTTTAGCCAATTCATTCTGTTCCTCAACCGATCTTTTACAACCGGAAAAGGATAAAATGAGCAAAAATATTATAAGTAATTTTTTACTGACAACTGACAACTGACGACTGTTCACTGATTATTTCCCCATTCCCACTTTTTGCGCCTTTTGAAAAACCTTGCCCTCAGTCTGAATTGTCGGCGCTATAATAACCTCTGTCAACTGCATTTCCCTAATATTTTTTGCCCCCAAATTCCCCATAGAAGTCTGTAACGCGCCAATCAAATTTTGCGAACCATCATCTAATTTGGCAGGGCCAAATAAAATTTCTTTTAATGTCCCGGTCGTGCCAACCTTAATTCTGGTCCCTCGAGGTAAATTTACGTGAGGCGTCGCCATTCCCCAGTGATACCCTCTCCCTGGAGCCTCCTTTGTCCTGGCAAACGCGGAACCTATCATTACCGCGTCCGCTCCACAGGCAATTGCCTTGCATATATCTCCGCCAATATTCATACCGCCATCAGTAATAATCGGAATATATCTACCTGCCTGTTTATAATAAAAATCTCTCGCGTCTGAGCAATCGACTGTTGCCGTTACTTGAGGTATTCCAATTCCTAAAACACCCCTGGTTGTGCATGCGGCGCCAGGGCCAATCCCTATAAGAATACCATCCACCCCTGTTGCCATAAGTTCTAACGCGACTTCATATGTGACACAATTACCTACAATTACGGGAATTTTCATTTTTTCGCAAAACGACGAAAGATTAAATGTCTTATATTCAGTCGAAATATGTTTTACCGTCAGAACCGTAGATTGAACTATAAATATATCAACTCCCGACTCCTGAGCAATCTCTCCAAAACGCTGCGCCCTTTGAGGAATTGAAGATACTACCGCGGGAACACCTTGTTCTTTAATCTCTCTAATCCTCTTGGATATAAGTTCATCCTTGATGGGTTTCAGATAAACTTCCTGGACCAATTTTGTGGCATCCTCGGTCGAGGCATTGGCAATTTCAGCCAGGACTTCAGACGGATTTTCATATCTGGTCTGAATTCCCTCTAAATTCAAAACGGCAAAACTTCCCAGTTTCCCCATTTGAACGGCAAAATTTGTATCAACCACACCATCCATAGCCGCCGCTATTATGGGTATGGAAAACTTTTTATCACGCAGTTCCCAACTGGTATCAACTTCATTAGGATTAACTGTCAGGCTTCCGGGAACCAACGCAATCTCATCGAAACCATAACATCGACGTGCTTTTCTTCCTCGACCAATAAACTCTCCTCCCATAAATTCCTCCTCCTATATTCGTCGTTCGTCGTTCGTATACCGTCATTCCCGCCCCCGTTTTCACGAGGGTAAACTCCAGCGGGAATCCAGTAATTGTCATTTCGACCGAAGGGAGAAATCTTTCTTCCGTAGGGGCAGCCCTGTGTGGCTGCCCTATTTTACAGGGCGACCACATAGGGTCGCCCCTACAATAGATTCCTCACTTCGTTCGGAATGACAAACTGCTTCGCTCGGAATGACAACCTTTCATAATTACAGAATTATACCATCTATTAAATTACTTATCTATATTTTTCTCCAATATTAATCTAAGTCCTTTCAAAGTAAGAAACGGGTCGATTGTATCAATATTTTTTATATCTTTGGCTATCAACCCGGCCAAACCGCCGGTAGCTATGACCTTAATATCCTCCGAAGATTTTAACTCCCTTTTAAGTCCGCCGATAATACCTTCTGTCTGAAAAATAGTTCCATAAAACAATCCTGAGTTTATCACATCAATTGTATTTTTGCCAATGATATTGGCAGGCCTTTTTATTTCCACCTTTGGAAGTTTGGCCGTTTTTAAACACAAAACTTCCGCGGAAATTTTTAATCCTGGGAGGATGACTCCTCCAACATATTCACCTTTCTTATTAACACAATCATAAGTGGTAGCTGTCCCAAAATCCACTATAATAATTGGGCAGCCATATTCTTCAAAACCCGCCTCCGCGTTCGCGATTCTATCCGCGCCAAGTTCTTTAGGATTATCAATAACAATCTTTATCCCTAAATTCATATTAATTCCGACCTCAATCGGATTAATATTCAAAAATCGCGCGCTAAAAATATTAACAACCGGACTAACCGATGGAACTACATTACAAACAATAAACGCTTTTATATCCTTTGCCGATATGTCGGCTTGCCTAAAAAAATCATCAATTATCGATATATACTCATCCGATGTTCTTTTCTTAATTGTATCTATCCGCCAACTTTTTATTAAATCTTTGTCTCTAAAAATTCCAATAACACTCTGGGTATTTCCGATATCAAAAGCTAAATAATAATTCCCCATTTGTATATCCCCGTATTTCCTGCCTGCCGGCAGGCATGGCGTCGTTCCTGCCTGCCGGCAGGCACGGCGTCGTTCGTATATCGTCATTCCCGCCCCCGTTTTCACGAGGGTAAACTCCAGCGGGAATCCAGTAGGGGCAGCCCTGTGTGGCTGCCCTCTTTCATTCGGGCGACCACATAGGGTCGCCCCTACATCACATCCCCGCTGCTCAACCTTAATAATTTCCCATATTCATCTTTCAAAATCAGACATCCGCTTTCTTCAATCTTTACAGCCTCGCCCTTGATAATTCCAGTTTGCGTTTCTACATTTATCATTTTCCCCAAATTAGAGCATAAGTTAGAATATGTTTTAATAATATCAACTTTATTATTTGGGAACCTTAGATAATTATTTTCCAGATTCTCTAAAATACTTGCTAATAATCCCGCGCGAGAAACCGTATCCCCCTTTTCTATTTTTAAAGAAGTTACTTTATCTCCCAAATATTTTGGATAATCTTTTTTGTTAAGATTCACATCCACACCGATTCCAACAATCAAAAAATTTATTTTATCAATTTCAGCTTTCACTTCCAGAAGCAACCCGCCGATTTTTTTATTGTTTATTAACAAATCATTCGGCCATTTTATCTTTACCCCGCCCCTCGTGGGATCCAAACGATGGGCGGGGTTTACATCCAGTCCTAATGTTTTATTAATCGCGTCCGCGCATGAAACAGCCGTTAATAAAGGCAGCAATGTTGTATCAGAAAAATTAATTTTAGGCTTCAATATTAATGAAAACCACAACCCCTTACCTTTGGGAGAAAACCATTTTCTTCCCATTCTGCCGCGTCCTTTGGTTTGCGATTCAGCAATAAACAAATCCCCTTCTTTTCCCCTTAATGCGTGCTGATAAGCTAAATCATTCGTTGAACCTGCCTTTTCGAAAAAAAATATTTTTTTCCCGAATATTTTCGTATTTAAATTTAATTTCACCCCGCCCTTCACCTCTACTTTCATCATTAAATAATACAGTCATTTTTCAAAAAAAGTTATTTTATTTTTCCCATCCAACTTATTTTATGAAGGGCGGGGTTCATTCAATTACCAAACTCAAATCCAGCGCCTTAGCCGAATGAGTAATTGCTCCAATAGAAATAAAATCTATCCCTGTCCGCGCGATTTTTTTAACATTTTTCAAACTAATGTTTCCCGAAACCTCAAGTTTTATTCTTTTAGGAGCGATCTCGCGGGCTTTTTCTATATCTCGTATTTTCATATTATCCAGCATGATAATATCCGGCGAAAAACTCACGGCTTCTTTCAACTCTTTAAGATTGCGCACTTCAATTTCCACCAATTTATTTTTCTTCATATTTTTATTAAGCAATTCCATTGTATTCTTTATCCCATTATTTAAATTAATATGATTCTCCTTTATCAAAACCATATCATCTAAACCAAAACGATGATTAAAG
>JBDROR010000155.1:0-2740 GCA_043809805.1 bacterium | reverse complement strand
TTACCACCTTGTTTTATAACCATTTCCTGAATAAGCCTTGAAAGTACAATGGCTGTAAACATGCTGGCAGCAAGTCCGATTATTAGTGTTACAGCAAATCCTTTCACTGTTCCTGTCCCAAACCAATATAAGAAAACCGCGGATATGACAGTTGTAAAATTACTATCAAAAATGGTGATAAACGCTTTTTTATATCCGTTTTCGAGTGACGAATGAACTGTTTTACCATGTCTTAATTCTTCCCTGATACGTTCGAAAACTAAAATGTTCGCGTCAACCGACATTCCAATTGCTAAGATAATACCGGCGATACCTGGAAAAGTTAGTGTGGCATTTATTAGCGACATCATGGCAATAAGAATAATCATATTGATTAAAAGCGCAAAATTAGCAATAAGGCCGGAGCCCTTGTAATACATAACAAGACAAAACCATGTCAAGAAAATAGAAATAATACCGCATAATATTCCGCTTTTTATGGAATCGCCGCCCAGACTTGGCCCAATAGTTTGTTCCTGTTCTATTCGGACTGGAGCCGGCAGGGAGCCTGCGCGAAGGACTATAGACAAATCCTGTGCCTCTTCCATACTAAAATTGCCGCTTATTTCTGCATTGCCGCTGGGTATTAATTCCCTTATAACAGGAGCGGATTTTACTATTCCATCAAGGACGATCGCCAATCTTCGTCCAATGTTATTCCCGGTTACTTTGGAAAATATCTTGGCGCCCTCTTTATTGAAATTTATTGTTACCCTTGGCTCATTGAATTCTCCAAATTTTATCTGGATGTCTTTTAGATATTTCCCCGTTAATGAAGATTCTTTACTAACTATGAGCTGGCCTTTGGTAACGTTATTATTCGCGTCCCTGTGTTCTATTGTCAAGAGTTCATTGTTCTCCGAAGTTTGTTCATCAACCAATCTGAATTCTAATAACGCCGTTTGTCCAATCAACTGTTTGGCGCGCGTAGGGTCTTTAATCCCCGGCAGTTCAACTATGATTCTATCTGTGCCTTGCCGCTGAATAATAGGTTCGGCAACTCCAAACTGATCAACCCTGTTCCTAATAATTTCTTTGGCTACTTCCACTGCCTCATCCGGATCAGTATCCGCGGAAAGTTTGGATGTATCTACCATTAAAACTAAATGCGTTCCGCCCTGAAGGTCAAGCCCTAAATTCACCTTTTTTTTAGGTAAATACTTAGCTAAAAAATCCGGCAGAAAGATATTTGCCGTTGGCATGGCATAAAACACCGCTGAAATAATTACCAATATTATCGCGAACAGTTTAAATTTTTTCACGTCTGCATTCTACGAAAAAAAAATATATATGTCAAGGAGAAATCATTTTTTGTGTAATGGGTCAGTTATTGGTGGAAATTGGTAGCCGCAACCTTTAGGTTGCGTTGTTTTACGCAGGCTGAAGCCTGCGGCTACCACCAAAGACTGACCGATTACTTTTTAAAATGAAAATCACTTGATTTTTTTGTTTAGTATGTGATAAAATAATCTAAACAAAAAGGAAAGGAATTATCGGATTATTAAGGAGAGGTTGTAAAAAATGAAAAAACTACCGTTAATATTAAAAAAATATTTTTGGGATGTGAGTTTTGAAAAAATAGATTTAAAAAAATCCCGGGCATATATTGTTAAACGGCTTTTGGAATACGGGGATGGAAAAGCTATAAAATGGATGTGGCATAATTTTGAAAAGACAGAAGTTAAAGATGTTTTATCAAATTCGCGCGGGTTTTCGGTAAAAAGCGCTAATTTTTGGGCGCTGATTTTAAATATATCAAAGGAAGAAGTTTTATGTTTGAGAAAACGCTCATCAAAGGCGCCAAAGATAATTTGGCCGTATTAGGTCAATCCGGTATTTTAAAAAATGCTTATTTAGCAGGAGGCACAGCGATTGCCTTACAATTAGGCCATCGTATTTCCGTGGATTTCGACTTTTTTACAAGGAAAAATTTTATTCCTAAAGTTTTTTCCAGTGAGTTGTCAAAATTTGGAAATTTCGAGGAAGAACAAGCGGGTAAAGGGACCGTTTTGGGGAATTTTAATGGCACAAAATTTAGTTTTTTTATTTATGACTATCCTTTGATTTTTCCTGTTATAAATTATTTATCGCTAAGTATTGCCGATCTTCGGGATATTGCTGCTATGAAGATAGATGCGGTTGCTGCGCGTGGAGCGAAAAGAGATTTTGCGGACTTGTATTTTATTTGTCAGTCAGGATATAAATTAACGGAATTATTAACTTTTTATAATAAAAAATATGGAAAATTAGCCTCTAATCTTATCCACATTTTGAAAAGCATGGTTTTCTTTAACGATGCGAATTCTGAAGAAATGCCCAATATGTTAAAAAAAATAACATGGGAAGAAATAAAGATGTATTTTGAAAATGAAATAAAGAAAATAAAAATTTAATTGTTAAAATGGTTACCTAATAAATAGTTTTTAAATATCTCTAAAGAATTTGACTGGATATATCGATAATCTGAAAAGATTTTCTTGACATTGATAATTTGTAGTTTATAATAAAAGTACGGGGGATGGAAAAGTTGGTTTTGAAAGTTAGAATATAACAGGAGCCAGATGTGCGACTTATCCAGACAGACAGACAGACAATAGACAGATAATCTGTTATTATATATTTTTTACATAGCTCTGGTAAAAGCTGGTTTCAAAACCGGCATTTGCTAGGGCTTTTTTTGTTTTCGTTGTCATTCCGAGCG
>JBDROR010000154.1:0-5818 GCA_043809805.1 bacterium | reverse complement strand
GCGCCAATCCACCCTTCGACAATATCTTCGTTATCGCGCTTGTCAAAGTTGTCTTTCCGTGATCTACATGGCCTATCGTTCCTATATTTACGTGCGGCTTCTTCCTATCAAATTTTTCCTTCGCCATCTTTTGTCCTCCTGATATTAGTTCATTGAGCCCAACTCAATAAACTTACATCACGTCCCTTGCACCTTCTCAATCAACTGTTCTGCTATCGATTTCGGTAAATCTGCATAATGCGCAAACTGCATAGTATAAGTAGCCCTGCCTTGAGTAAGGGACCTTAAAGTAGTCGCGTACCCGAAAATCGACGCTAAAGGAACACTTCCTTTTATGATTTGCGCGTTTGCCTTAATCGAAACCTCTTCTATTTTTCCCCGGCGGCTGCTAAGATCGCCAATAACATCCCCCATAAATTCTTCCGGAGTTACTACTTCGATTTCCATAATCGGTTCCATTAAAACAGGTAGCGCTTTTTTAACGCAATTTTTAAATGCCAATGACCCTGCTATCTTAAATGCTATTTCTGAAGAATCTACGTCGTGGTAAGACCCGTCAAGAAGCGTAGCCCGAATTCCAACCATTGGATATCCCGCCAAAACACCGCCATCCATCGCTTCCTGAATACCTTTTTCAACAGGCGATATATATTCTTTCGGGATTGCCCCACCTACAATCTTATTCACAAATTCAAGCCGTTTTTCTTTTGTGCTTATCGGCTCTACCTTTAAAACTACATGTCCATATTGACCGCGTCCGCCTGTTTGCCTGATATATTTACCTTCCGCTTCCGCCTCCTTCTTAATTGTCTCTCTGTAAGCTACCTGAGGCTTCCCGATATTTGCCGCCACACTAAATTCACGAAGCAACCGGTCAACCAAAATTTCAAGATGCAGCTCGCCCATACCCGAAATAATTGTCTGCCCTGTTTCCTCATTCACACTAATCCTGAAAGTCGGATCTTCTTCAGCTAATTTATGTAAAGACTCTCCCAACTTTTTCTGGTCAATCTTAGTTTTTGGCTCAATGGCAATCGATATAACCGGTTCAGGAAAAACCATTACCTCTAAAATCACAGGTTTATCCTCCGAACATAACGTATCACCTGTAGTAGTATATTTTAAACCAACCGAAGCGACAATATCCCCCACAAAACATTCTTCTATTTCCTGTCTTTTATTCGCATGCATTTGTAATAAACGTCCAATCCGCTCTCTTTTCTCAGACCTGGAATTATACACATAAGAACCCGCACTTAATTTTCCCGAATAGATACGAAAATACGTCAACCTGCCAACATAAGGGTCAGTCATTATCTTGAACGCCAACGCGCTAAAAGATTCATCTTCATCTACAAGCCTTTCAATCTCATTGTTTGTAGAAGGATCTTTCCCCTTTACCGCGGGTATATCCAACGGGCTTGGAAGATAATCTACAACAGCATCCAAGAGCGCCTGCACACCTTTATTCTTCAAAGATGCCCCGCACAAAACCGGAAAAATCTTAATCCCTATGGTAGCCCGTCTCACCGCAGCACCCAACTCTTTATCAGAAATTTGAGCACCCTCAACATATTTCTCCATTAATTCTTCATTAGTTTCACTAACAGCCTCAATTAGTTTATCTCTATATTTTAAAGCCTCATCCTTCAAATCTTCAGGGATATCTTCTATGGAAAATTCCCTCCCGCTGCCATCATCTATCCAAGCTACTTTCTTCATTTTAATCAAATCAATCATACCGGTAAAGTCATCTTCTTTTCCGATTGGAATTTGAATGGCATAGGCATTCGCCCCCAGCTTCTCTCTCATCTCTTTAAGACAATTCCAAAAATCCGATCCTCTACGATCCATTTTGTTAATAAACGCAATCCTCGGGACATTATACTTGTCCGCCTGACGCCACACGGTCTCTGATTGAGGCTCAACACCTCCAACCGCGCAAAACACAGCAACCGCCCCATCTAAAACTCTTAAAGACCGCTCAACTTCTACCGTAAAATCCACATGGCCCGGTGTATCAATCAAATTTAAACGATTATTTCTCCAACTGCAAGTAGTTGCGGCCGATGTAATTGTTATCCCTCTTTCTTTTTCCTGAGCCATCCAATCCATCTCAGCCGTACCATCATGAACCTCCCCTATTTTATGAGTTTTCCCCGAATAAAATAAGACACGCTCAGTTGTTGTAGTCTTTCCGGCATCAATATGAGCCATGATCCCGAAATTTCTCGTCATCTCTAAGGGAACAGTGCGTCCCATAAAAGTAACCCCCTTACTAGTTTTCAGTTGTCAGTTTTCAGCTGTTAGATAAGAATCTGGAATCTGACAACTAAAAACTGACAACTGAAAACTAATCCTACCATCTGTAATGCGCAAAGGCTTTATTCGCCTCAGCCATTTTATGGGTATCCTCTCTTTTCTTTACAGAACCACCTTGTTTTTTACTCGCGTCAATTATTTCCGCGGCTAAATTATTCGACATCGTTTTTTCTTTCCTATCGCGGGAAAAACCTATTATCCAGCGGGTTGCCAAGGCCACCCTCCTGTCAAACTTAACCTCTGTAGGAACCTGATAGGTAGAACCTCCCACACGCCGCGATTTCACTTCAACATAAGGTTTAACATTATCTAACGCTCTGTTAAAAATTTCCATCGGATTTTCTTTTGTAATTTTTTCAACTCGCTCCATTGCCCCATAAAAAATCCCTTCTGCTGTACTTTTTTTCCCTTTAACCATAAGCTTATTTATAAATTTAGCGATCGCTTTATTATTAAATTTAGCATCGAAATTTATTCTTTCTTTAATTACTACTTTTTTCCTTGACATTGTTACTCCTACGTTAACCGGCCAACTGGCAACCGGATAACATATTATTTCTCCATTTTTGGCCTTTTCGCGCCATATCTCGACCGTCCCTGCCTTCTATCCTGAACCCCCATAGAATCCAATACCCCACGCACAATATGATATCGGACACCCGGCAAATCTTTAACTCTTCCGCCCCGAATTAAAACAATAGAATGTTCCTGTAAATTGTGACCTACACCTGGAATATAAGCACTCACTTCCATTCCATTGGTTAATCTAACCTTTGCAACTTTTCTTAAAGCCGAATTGGGTTTTTTGGGGGTAGTCGTATATACCCTTATACAAACCCCGCGCTTTTGAGAACATTTCTGTAACGCGGGAGTTGAACTTTTCCAATGAGGTTTCTTTCTTCCTTTTTTTATTAACTGGCTTATTGTCGGCATACATACCTTTCTATTCCCGTCCCGGCAGGAATCAGATGTCCTATAACCACATTTTCCTTTAATCCTCTTAAAAAATCACACTTTCCGGATATCGCCGCTTCAGTCAGAACACGGGTAGTTTCCTGAAATGAAGCCGCGGATATAAAACTTTCTGTCCGTAAACTTGCTTTCGTAATACCTAAAAGTATCGGCTTAGCCGTAGCCGGATTGCCACCCTTAGCTATGACTCGTTCATTTTCTTCTTTGAATTCAATTTTATCAACTTCTTCCCGGGACAAAAAGCTTGTATCACCGGAATCTTCTATTTTTACCTTCCTTAACATCTGTCTGACAATAATCTCTATATGTTTATCATTAATATTCACTCCTTGCAAACGATAAACTTCCTGAACTTCATCCACCAAATATCTTTGAAGCGCCTCTACACCTTTTACTTGTAAAATATCATGAAGATTAAGAGACCCATCCATCAACTGTTCCCCGGCTCTAACTCTATCACCTTCACGAATAGTAAGATGTTTGCCTTGCGCAATAAAATATTCTTTTTCCATATTTGTCTCTTCATTATAAACAATTATCTTTCTCAAACCTTTGGATATACCCGCAAATCTAACAATCCCGTCAATTTCTGATATTATTGCATACTCTTTTGGACGACGAGCCTCAAACAATTCAGCTACCCTTGGCAACCCGCCCGTAATATCTTTAGTTTTAGTAGTTTCGCGCGGGATTTTCGCAAGAACATCACCTGCCGTTATAATGTCGCCATTATTAGCGGATAAATGGGCTTTAATAGGCATAGAATAGCGGGCTAACACCTCTCCGCTGGATTTATCCACAACAAGCACTTGAGGTTGTAAAGTTTCCTCTTTATGTTCAACAATCAGCCTCTCCTTCAACCCGGTGTCTCTATCCAATTCTTCCCGCATCGTAACGCCTTCTTTGATATCCTTAAAAACTACCTTACCTGTATGCTCATTTAATATTAAAATATTATAAGAATCCCATTGAACTAAAATATCCCCTTCTTTTACCTTGCCGTCTTCTGCAACCATTAACTCGGCGCCATAAAAAACCGTATGCCTTTCAGTCTCTCTCCCCGCTTCATTGCTGACAGAAATTTCTCCCTGCCGGCTAAGAACAACTGTCACCCCATTAGATTTTTTTATTACCTTCATATTATGAAAATTAACAATCCCGGAACTTTTAGCTTCAATACGAGACTGCTCTACCACCCGGCTTGCTGTCCCTCCGATATGAAATGTCCTCATTGTTAACTGCGTTCCCGGCTCCCCAATACTTTGGGCGGCAATAACACCAACTGCTTCACCCAGATCCACTAACCTGCCATTAGCTAAATTTCTTCCATAACATTTCGCGCATACTCCCCTTTTGGATTCACAAGTTAAAACAGAACGAATACGTATACGTTCAAGCCCGCTTTTCTCTATTTGAGCGGCTGATATTTCATTTACCGCTTCTCCCGCATTTAAAATTAACTCATCAGTAACTGGATCAACGATATTATCCAAAACCACCCGCCCCAAAACGCGGTCACCTAACTCTTCTATAACCTCTCCTGCTTCTTTAATCGCTTCTATTTTTATTCCATTCGCTGTTCCACAATCATCTTCAATAATAATGGCATCCTGAGCCACATCAACCAACCGCCTTGTTAAATATCCTGAGTCAGCTGTTTTCAACGCGGTATCCGCCAGCCCTTTCCTGCCTCCATGAGTAGAGATAAAATATTCCAGCACTGTTAACCCTTCACGAAAATTTGCCATAATCGGTGATTCGATAATCTCTCCAGACGGTTTAGCCATCAAACCCCTCATTCCAGCCAATTGCCTAATCTGTTGCTTGCTACCGCGCGAGCCTGACTCATTCATCATAAAAATAGAATTAAAATTACCTTTAACATCACTTTCTTCCTGCAATTCAAAAAATAATTTATCCGTTATTTCATCAGTAACATGTGTCCACGTATCTATTACTTTATTATGTCTCTCTCCATCGGTAATAATACCTTTTCTATACTGATTTTCCAAAACATGAACTTTTGATAAAGCTCTGTCTAATATTTTTCTCTTTTCCTTAGGAATCAGCATATCATTAACAGAAATCGAAATACCTGCCAACGTCGCGTGTTCAAATCCAATACTTTTCAATTTATCTAAAAGAAGAACCGTGTCTTTCTGTCCCAATTTGTAGTAACATTGCGTTACCAATTCCACCAACGACCCTTTATCCATACCCCTATTAACAAATTGCAAATCCTCCGGCAATAACTGGTTAAAAATAACCCTGCCTGTAGTTGTTTCCACAAGCTTTCCTTTTATTCTAACTTTTATTTTCGCGTGTAAACCAACCTCTTTTAAATCATAAGCAAAACTCACTTCATCCAAATTAGAAAAAATACGGCCTTCCCCTTTTTCCCCATATTTCATAGAGGTTAAATAAAAACAACCCAAAACCATATCTTGTGTTGGAATCGTAATCGGCTTGCCATTTGACGGAGAAAGAATATTATTAGTCACCATAAGTAAAACCTTAGACTCTA
>JBDROR010000153.1:0-3472 GCA_043809805.1 bacterium | reverse complement strand
ACTTTAGCCGAGGTTAAATAATGAGTCTCTCTCTTCATAAGAACATCAAGCAGCACATTGGTATCAATTAATATTTTCATATTTTTCCAACCTTCCATCAATATACTGATTTCTTAATTCTTTGTAAGATTTGTTGTTTCCCATCATACCAATCCATTTAGCAATGGACTTCGGTATCTCAATTTTTTTAATTTGAATCTCCCTGAAAATAAAATATTCCTTTACTATAGTAGATAGTGATTTCCCTGATAACCTGGCAGTTTTTTTTGCCATTCTTCCTACATCTTTATCAATATAAAGCGTTAATTTAGCTTTCGACATTTTTTACCCCCATTATAACCTGTCTGCCGAAGGCAGATACGTATTTTGTATTTATTTTATACGTATATACACGCATTGTCAAGGATTTTCTAAACGCCTTCTCTTTTAATAACCTTTAGTATCTTATCAAACTTTATAAAACTTAAAATAATTTTGCCTGTCTAAATTCTCGCCGCACTTCCCGATAAACTTGCTCAAATTCCGGAAGCGCCAACATCTGAGACGAAAGTCGTATCTCCCAGAGCTTTTTCAATCGTGCTTCTTTGCGCTGGAATTCTTCCTTTATATCAATCAGTTTTTTGCCACGGAATTTCCACTTCTCCTCAACAGCATCAACCAACCCACCGATGTCTATCCGTTGATTGCCGGCCAGATACCATAAGTCGTAAAGGTCCCGTGGTTCATTTCGTGCTGTATCTAAAAGAGCAACAATTTTTTCAGTAGTTATCTCATCAAGAGAATAAACACGAATCATAGCGTTTTCCGGTAAATCAGTATATTCCTCATAACCTTTAAGAACGAATTTTTCCTTAACGGCAAAAACGACTTTCTCTTTTATTGTAATATCTACCTTGACTTCTTTGCCGGCGGCACCCGGCAACGGACCTTCGTATCCAAAAAAGCAAGTATGGCTGTTTTCATGAGTGTGGCGGTCATAACGGGCAAAATTTATTTTTACACCTGAGGCCTGATAGATTGATTTAAAAGCAATATCAAAATTCTTCTGAATATCTTCAAAAGGGATCTCTTCTGTCAAAGTAAAATCAAGGTCTTCTGAAAAACGATAATCAGGAATGTAGCATTTCTTGAGGCATGTGCCGCCTTTGAATAAGAGAATATCCTTAAGCGGGCTGAGAGACAATCCAATCAAAAACCAAGACAAACAATAGTCGCGTTCAAGAACTGCTTCCGGGATACGGCGGCACCCTTTTCGTGCAAGGCGATTAGAAAGTAATGAAAGATTTCTTTGGAATATCATTTGTTACGTCCTTACTATGGACAAAAGTTCTTCAGGAGACACATTGAGCCGAAGTCTCCATTTTCTTAAATATTTTCCTTCAGACGGCAAAAGAGGATCCAGCCTCACATAAGATTCTGCAAGGTGCGGAGTAAGCAATTCTCGGTATTCAGGATCTCCAATCTTATAAAGTTCAAGCAAAAACCCGAGCCTGCGGATAACGGCGCCCACATTAAGTCTTACTGCATAATTGATAATTCGTTTTATATCTATATCCTGCCTGCGGATCCATAATCCTTTTGCTATTTCTGTTAAACCACCGCAATATTCCGGCCGCTTAAGACAATCAATTATTGTTCTTTCGAGGTCACTTACCTTCACTTTTTCTTGTTTCGTTACCCAGTGGTCAAATAGTCCAAAAAAATATTTTTCATGGCTATGTATGAATCGAAACTCCATACCCAGTGTTTTAACCGGTCTATGTGATTTCAATGCCGTTACATAAACGACAAACTGCGGCTGAGTGACCATACCATGAATTTCCATCGCTGTGATATGGGAGAGATAGTAATCCGCTCTATTCATAATCTCATGAGCAACAATTAATGGATTCCCAGTGTACTCAGACTCTTTTCCCATTTCCAACGGTACAAGGATAAAAAGTCCAGGTTTTAATCGTGTAACAATTCCTCTGCCGATAAGTTTTTTGGCAAAATTACTTGACGCTACTTCATCCAGATGAAGAATGTTTCGAACATCTTTCAAACGGAATATGGGTTTATTTTGCTCATAAAGCGTAGCTACCAAATGAGCAGATTGATGTCCCATGGTTTTTGATTTATTATCTTTATAATGCATTATATATCCTCGCAGGATATATATTACAATATAAATACCATAATATCAAGACAAATTTAACCTTTTTCTAACCAATTTATATATGAAACATAAAAATACAAGTTTTTTACGCGATACAAAACACCGCGTACAACGGAACAGACTTTATATTATTCTCGAATCCGAAATTCTTCGCGGATATTCTTATCGCATACAGCGGAGTATACTTTTCCTTATACACCGACAAACTCCTGGACCGGGTATGAATACTTGATTTAACTTCTATAGGAATAATCTTATCCTGATCTTGAATTATAAAATCTATTTCGGCAGTATGGGCAGAATCCCAATAATAAAGCTCGCTCCAACGAACCCTCAACTGGCCCGCCACATAATTCTCAACGATCGCGCCAATAAAAGTGTTGTGATCCTCAATGGGCGTTAAAATATTATGCGCCGGCATCCCCGACTTTAAAGTCAGCAACCCGACGTCTCCCATATACAGCTTAAAACTTGAAAAATCCTGATAGGCCGCCAATGGGATGTATCCGTGTTCAATCTTGTTACATTTAACAACCAACCCGGCGGCGCACAACCAGTCGATAGACGCCCCGAATATCGAAGCAGAACCACCCCGCTGGATAACCTTGTATTAAAATTTCCGGTTGTCCTTTGCCAACTGAGCCGGTATCGATTTAAAAGCCCCCATGATCTTTGTTGTTTCGGCAGGCGTAGCATATTTTGCCATATCAGCTATATAAGTATCAACAATCTGCGCTTGCACATTGACCGCGTCCAATAACCTTTTACTCTTGCAATACTCATTCACAACGGCAGGCATGCCACCAATAATTAAATACTCTTTGTACAAATTAAGTGCCGCATTATGAAGCATTGCGGATAAGGGATTGTTGTCCGCGTAACTACTTCGTATTTCCCCTGCCAACGCCCTCTCCCCCACAGCCCATAAGAATTCTTCAAGATCCAACGGATATAAATGGATCAAATCCACCTTACCGACAGGAAAGGAACTTTTTCCACGATTGAAAGCAACGCCTAAAAGACTTCCTGCCGCGATTATATGATATTCAGGGGCATTTTCACAAAAATACTTTAACGATGTCAATGCCCGCTCACAGGACTGGATTTCGTCAAAAAAAATAAGCGTTTTCCCCTGGACTATTTTTTGTTTATAAAATATCTCCAAAGAATTGATAATATGTTCCGGCGAAATATCATTACTAAAATCAGCGGCAACGTTTAAATTAGTTTCAAAATTAACATAAATAACATTCTCATAATTGTTCCGGCCAAACTCATTAATAACATAGGTCTTCCCAACCTGTCTTGCCCCAT
>JBDROR010000152.1:0-6021 GCA_043809805.1 bacterium | reverse complement strand
ATGACTTTTAAAATAATTTTATCTATATTTTTATTCGTATTTCGTCGTTCGTATATCGTATTTCGTTCCGTAGGGGCGAGGGGGTGCCTCGCCCTCCCATTTCGGGCGACCCACCGGGTCGCCCCTACTCCCTGCAAATTTCAACTGCCGCATAATCTACCTGGCCGCCCAGCAAAACCTGCGGTTTTTTAATCTGTAAAAATAATTTCTTAACAACTCCCCTTTTTAAAATCGCGTTTGCTATTGATTCAGCCAACGCCTCTAAAAGATTATATTTTTTCCCTGCCTGAATAGTATTTATCAATTTGTAAATCTCATGGTAGTCCACAGTATCTTGCAGATTATCAGTTTCACCGGCCTTTTTTAAGTCTAAAAATAATTCTATTGAAATGATTATCTTCTGCCCGATTTCTTTTTCAAAATCTTTGGTCCCATGGAAACCATGGAATACCATGTCTTTTAAAATAATTTTATCCATAATTTTATTCGTATTTCGTCGTTCGTATATCGTATTTCGTTCCGTAGGGGCGAGGCGGTGCCTCGCCCTCCCATTTCGGGCGACCCACCGGGACGCCCCTACTATATCTTAATCGTCCCCATCCGCTCCAACGCCTCTTGCAATCTCTCTTTCCCAATCGTCAACGAAAATCTAATATACCCTTCCCCTGACTTCCCGAACCCCACTCCCGGCGCGGCAACAATTCCCGCTTCCTTTATTAAAATAGTCGTTAATTCTCTGGATGTCAGCCCGCTTGGGACCGCGACCCAAACATAAAAAGTCGCTTCAGGATAAATCACATCCCACCCTAACTTTATTAAACCGTCAACGAAAAGGCTTCGCCTTTCCTGATAAATTTTGACAATCTCCTCCTTTACCTCCTTAGGCGATTTTAAGGCCTCAACGGCGGCTAATTGAATCGCCTGAAAAACCCCTGAATCAAGATTGGTTTTTATCTGTCCCAGCCCGCTAATTATATCCTTATTGCCGGCGGCAAAACCTATCCGCCATCCGGCCATATTGTAAGTTTTAGAAAAAGAATGAAATTCTATGCCTACATCCTTTGCTCCATCAATCTCCAGAAAACTTATGACTCGTTTATTGTAAAAAATTTCAGAATACGCGGCATCATGACAGACAATAATATTATTTTTTGACGCGAAATCAACTGTTTCCTCAAAAAATTCCTTATTGGCGACAGCGGTAGTTGGATTATTCGGATAATTAATAAACATTAATCTGGATTTTTTTAAAACCTCTTTGTCAATTTTCTTAAAATCCGGGAAAAAATTATTTTCACGCAAAAGAGGCATAAAATACGGTATCCCGCCCGCGAAAATAGTTCCTGTCTGATAAACAGGATACCCGGGGTCAGGGACAAGCACCACATCGCCCTCATTAATAAAAGCTAATGGAATATGTCCAATTCCCTCTTTCGACCCGATAAGCGCGAGAATTTCCGTCTCCGGGTCTAAATCCACATTAAACCGTTCTTTATACCATGAAGCAGCCGTTTTACGAAATTCAATCATCCCGGCATAAGACGGATATCCATGATTATTCTTATTTGCCGCTTCTTCCCGCGCTTTTTTAATAATATTGGACGGTGCCGGCAAATCCGGGCTCCCTACCCCTAAATCAATTATATCAACACCCTTTTTTTTCGCCTCAGATTTCAAATTGTCAAGTTCAGCAAAAAGATAAACCGGGAGTTTCTTTAGACGCTCAGCCTTTTCAATTTTAATGTTAGCCATTTTCTCCTTCTCCGTCATTCCCGCGCAGGCGGGAATCTAGTGTACCTTCAAGCGTTAGATACCTGGTAGCCGCAGGCTTTAGCCTGCGTGAAACAACGCAACCTAAAGGTTGCGGCTACCCCCATGACATATCACGAATATACAACATAACAATTCCTTCCATTATTTTTAGCCTGATACAACGCGGTATCGGCATTTTTAATCAGTTCAACGGCGCTTAAAGAATTTTTTGGATAATTACTGACTCCAAGGCTTACGCTGATCCTCCTTTTATCATCTCCTCTAACAAAAAGATGGCTGTCAATTTTTTTGACAATTCTTTCCGCCATCGGTTTAACCTTAGCTTCTTCTAATTGAGGCATAATCACAGAAAATTCATCGCCTCCATAACGGCACAAAATATCTATATTGCGGATGTTCGCTTTCACAACCTTAACCAACTCAGCCAATAAGGCATCTCCCTCAGGATGGCCGTAAGAATCATTGTATTTCTTAAAAAAATCAACATCAATCAGCATAATACTCAGCGGAATATTATGCCGTTCCGATCTATAAAACTCCTCTTTTATCCTGCTTTGAAAATAACCAAAGTTATAGACATTAGTCATCGCGTCAATAACCATTGATTTTCTTGCTTGTTCATGCAGTTGTATATTCTCTAATGCCGCCACCGTATGGGCCGTCAAAGTGGAAAGCAACGGAACACTTTCCTCAAAACAATCTATTCCCGCGTCTTCAATAAATTTATTTAAAAAATGCGGCTCTTTCAGATACTCCTTTCCCAATTCTATTTTACCGGACGACTCAACCGCGTGAAATTGACAATACTTATCTCCCAGCCCCCAGCATTTAGTTTCTCTAACCGACATCCTTTTTTTAAAAATATTCTCGGCAATACCCGCGATAATACCGGCTTCAAAATAACAAATGGGCTTGCCCACAGGAAGCAATCCCGCACACGTAGCCGATTCATATAAATTAACCAGCATTTTTTCATTATCAAATTCTATTACTTCCATACGTCCCAATTTAAGTTTTTCAATAAACTCTATCATTTCCCTAATGGATACTATCGGGAACTTTGTTCCTAACCGCTTACCGCCATAATAGCTAAAACTCGAAAAACTCTCTCCCAAAATCCCCCGTAAACCGATAAGCCTGATAAAACGATACAATAAAACAGATGTGTCGTTTCCCAATTCTTCACGCGTTATCTGCTCAACATTCTCCAAATCTAATTTTAAAACATTACTCTCTTTTTCCATTCTTCCCACCCCCCCTGTCCTTGCTGTCCCATCAGCAATTATATTGAAAACTTTACTAATTCCGTCATTCATAGTTCATCACTCGTATTTCGTTCCGCAGTTTTCCCCCTTTGGAAAAGGGGGGCAGGGGGGATTTTCCCGAATTGTTTAAATCCCCCTTAATCCCCCTTTTCCAAAGGGGGAATTAAGACACTCTCCACTAACCACTCGCCACTATCCACTAATTACATCCCGCATACTATACAATCCCGGTTTCGCGCCAACAATAAACCCTGCCGCTTTAATCGCTCCAAAAACAAATACATCACGGCTATGCGCTCTGTGCGTAACTTCTATTCTCTCGCTGGGCCCCGCGAAAACTATAGTATGATCTCCCACAATATCTCCGCCGCGCACCGAGTGAATCCCAATCTCGCTTTTATCGCGTTCTCCGATAATTCCGGATCTGCCATAAACTCCGCATTCTTTTAAATCTCTATTTAAACTGCCGGCCAAAAGCTCCGCGAATTTTAAAGCTGTTCCTGACGGAGCATCTTTTTTTAGATTATGATGCGCTTCAACAATTTCAATATTATAATCATCGCCCAGCATCTTTGCCAATTTCGGAATGAGATAAAAAAGCGAATTGATTCCTATACTCATATTCGGAGATAAAACACAAGGAATATCTTTCGCGAAATTATCGATAATTTTAAGTTCCGATTCGTTAAAACCCGTAGTCCCAATAACAATTGGTTTTTTAGAAGAATGAGCTATCCTTAAATGTTCAATAGATGTTTTTGGATTAACAAAGTCGATAATCACATCGGATTTATCAATAACCTCTTCCAAAGAAGAAGAAATAAATATTTCACCAACATTTTTATTAATATCCTTATGTTGTGAACTTTCAACCGCGCCAACCAGTTTCATATCATGCTGACTTAGCAAATTACGAATAATAGCCGCCCCCATTCTCCCGCAGGCGCCGGTAACAGTAACATTAATCATGTTTCTCCTCTATATTCCCCCTTTGAAAAAGGGGGGTAGGGGGGATTTTTTAAATTGTTTAAATCCCCCTTAATCCCCCTTTTTCAAAGGGGGAATTAAGACACTCTCCACTCATTATATCAATCCATTTTCCTGTAACGCTAATTTAAGCGCGCCAAAATTTTCATCAGTCATCGCGCAAAGAGGAAGCCTCAATTCAGGCGACACCTTTCCCATCATTGATAACGCCGTTTTTACCGGTATAGGATTAGTTTCTAAAAACAATGCCCTGGTAATCGGAAAAAGTTTGTAATGTAATTCCTTTGATTTCAGAATATTCTTACGGAAAAATTCCTCTACAAGCTGATTAACCAACCCGGGAACTATATTGGCGACAACCGATATTACACCGCTTCCGCCAACAGATAAAAATGGCAAAATCGTAAAATCATCGCCCGAAATCAGAGTAAATCTATCCCCGCATAATCTTATAATTTCCGATGCCTGTTTCATATCTCCGGTGGCTTCTTTAATTCCAACTATATTTGGAATCTTTGCCAATTCACAAACCGTCCGGGGTAAAATATTCGTCCCTGTTCTTGTCGGAACATTATAAATAATAATAGGAATATCCACGCTTTTCGCAATTTTTTCGTAATGCAGAAATAACCCTCGCGGCGTCGGACGATTATAATACGGAGTTATCAATAACGCCCCGTCAGCCCCAATACTTTTGGCAAACTTTGCCAATTCCAGCGCCTCTTCGGTATTATTCGAACCGGCACCGGCAATTACCGAAGCCCTTTTATTTACCGTAGATACTGTTATTTCCACTACCCGCTTGTGTTCTTCAAAAGCAAGAGTCGCCGATTCTCCTGTGGTCCCACAGGGAACAATACCTTTAATACCGCCTTTAATTTGAAGCTCTATTAGTTCCTGCAACGCGTTTTCATCAACTTTCCCCTCTTTAAAAGGGGTAACAATAGCTGTCATTGCGCCTTGAAACATTTTTATCCTCCTGTAAATCCCCCTTTAATCCCCCTTTTTCAAAGGGGGAAATAGGGGGATTTTAATTCTCCCCTCATACACAACCGATGCCTTCCCTTCTAAAAAAACATCGACTATCTTTCCATCTTTTTCCTTAAAATGCACCATCAACCCGCCGCCTTTAGTCATCACATTAACCGGGCCCGGCACATTTTTTTTCAAATATGCAATTATCGCGCTTGCTACAGATCCGGTCCCGCAGGCCCAAGTCTCCTCTTCAACCCCGCGTTCATAAGTCCTTACTTTTATATCATTACCGGAAATAATCTGAACAAAATTAACATTTGTTCCCTGAGGAGAAAATTCAGGATAATATCGTATTTCTTTCCCTAACCTAAAGACATCGGCTTTTTCCAGATTGTCGGTAAAAAATACCACATGAGGCACACCGGTGTTAATAAAAGATATCTCTTTTGTCATCTCTTTTAATTTTAAATTTAAACTCAGCCGTATCTGTAAAGGTTCAGTCATTGCCAAACTTACTGTCTCTTTTTTCACCCGCGCTTTAATCAATCCGGCCTTTGTTTGCATAGTTATATTTTGCTTTTTACAAAATTTCAAATACGCGAATTTAACCGCGCACCGCGCGCCGTTCCCGCACATTTCCGCTTCCCCCCCATCAGGGTTAAAAATTCTCATAACAAAATCGCCGGTTTTTGAGCGTTCTATTAACAGCATCCCATCCGCCCCTATTGACCAGCGGCGCGGGCATAACAATTTCGCGATATTACTTTTATCCTTCTCTAAAATAGAATCTTTTCGATTATCTATAACCACATAATCATTTCCGTTCCCGGTCATTTTAGTAAAAATTATTTCTTTCATTCAAAAATCTCCGTAATTTGTTAATTGTCATTTCGAACGAAGTGAGAAATCTTTCTTCGTAGGGGCGAGGCGGTGCCTCGCCCTCCCATTTTGGGCGTCCGGCCGGTCGCCCCGACAATACCGCTCGGACTGACGGCCTAACGGGCCAGCCAAGCAGGCAATT
>JBDROR010000151.1:0-21373 GCA_043809805.1 bacterium | reverse complement strand
GCCGAATTTTTTAATCTTTCAAGATGTTCATTTAAGGCAAAAATATGGCCATTGTAAACCCGCATCGTCTCAAAGACTCCGTCACCATAGAGAAACCCTCTATCCAAAACTGAGAGCTTTGCTTTTTCTTTTTTATAAAATTTACTATTTATGTTAATATACATAAAATCACAATTTGTCAGTATAAGATTCCTCACTGCGTTCGGAATGACAGCACGACCGCACAATTTGTCATTTCGACCGTCTAATTTGTCATTTCGACCGAAGGGAGAAATCTTTCTTCGTAGGGGCGAGGCGGTGCCTCGCCCTCCCATTTCGGGCGACCCGCCGGGTCGCCCCTACAGCTCGGAATGACAACTAGACTCTCTGCCCCATGCCTATCGCCTCCATCAGCGCCTCTGCTTTATGCAGTGTTTCCTCATACTCCTTTTCCGGAACAGAATCAGCCACAATTCCTCCCCCAACCTGGAAATATAAATTACCATCTTCGATTACGAATGTCCGAATCAAAATATTAAAATCCATATCGCCGTTAAAAGAAATATAGCCGGCTGAACCTGTGTATACCCCGCGGCGATGCTTTTCAAGCTCATCGATAATTTCCATACACCGCACCTTGGGAACACCTGTAATCGTCCCGCCGGGAAAACACGCGCGAACACAATCAAAGGCGTCCCGCCCTTTTCGCAACAGGCCCCTGACATTTGAGACAATATGAATCACATGCGAATATTTTTCCAAAACCATCAACTCATCAACCTTAACGGAATTATATTTACAGACGCGGCCTAAATCATTTCGCTCCAAATCCACAAGCATAATATGTTCAGCCCGTTCCTTTTCATTCAGGATAAGCTCTTTCTCCATTTTTTTATCACCGATTTTATCTTTTCCCCGCGGCCTTGTACCCGCAATAGGCCTTGTCTCAACAATTTTTCCTGAAAGTTTTATAAGCCTTTCAGGAGACGAGCTTATAATTTTAATATCAGGAAAATTTAAAAAACACGCAAAGGGCGAAGGATTGATTTTTCTTAATTTTTGATATAGGGAAAATGGGCATATCTTTTTTACTTTTGCTTTAAACCGCTGTGAAAGATTTGCCTGATAGATATCCCCGTTTTTGATATATTCCTTTGCCTTCTTAACCATTTTTTTATATTCAGAAAGGGTATAATTTGAACGCGGTGAACTTACGTTGATATCACTATTTAATATGTCTGGTTTTTGTTCCCCATTTAGAATTTTATCTTTAAGCCTTTTAAGAATATCCATCCCTTCCTGATAAGCAATCTTTGAATTTTTAATGTTTTGTTCAATATTAGTAATAAGCCAAACCTCTTCATTCCACTTATCAATGGCAACTACGGTTTTCACAAAAAGAAAATAACAATCATAATTTTTCTCGTCGTCAATGGCCGTTTGTGGAACCTTTTCAAAAAATCGAACCAAATCATAACTAAAAAAACCTACTATCCCGCCGAAAAATGGAGGTATGCACCATTGGGACAAATCCCCCTTTAATCCCCCTTTTTTAAAGGGGGAAATAGGGGGATTTTTATCCGTTTTATATTGACTAAACAACTGTTTCAAAATTTCAAGCGGTTCTCCTTGGATTATCTCCCTCCTGGGACTTTTTTCAGGATTATAAATAATTTCATTTCTGTTATTTTTTGAACGAAATATAATAAACGGATTCATCCCGACAAACGACCAGCGAGCTGTTTTTTCCTTTGAATCTCCGCTGTCTAAAATAAAACTATTTTTTTCAATATTCAGTTTATTATAAATATGGACAGGATTACAGTCTTCGTGTTTAAATTTTATAAAGATCGGTTCCACCCCGCCCATCACCTCTACTTTCATCATTAAACAATACATTCATTTTTTTAAAAAGCTACCTTACTTCAGACCCCATTCAGTTATTTCATGATGGGCGGGGTTCCACCCGAAAATCCCCCTACACACTGTCATTTCGACCGCATAATTTTGTCATTTCGACCACATCATTTGTCATTTCGACCGAAGGGAGAAATCTTTCCCCGTAGGGGCGAGGCGGTGCCTCGCCCTCCCATTTCGGGCGACCCACCGGGTCGCCCCTACAACAGATTCCTCGCTCCCGCTCGGAATGACAACAAGCTGACTTAATCATTCCAAAATAGGGCTTGAACCACTTGTCCTTTTTTTATAATTTTTTGCCCGATGGGAATTTTTATCATGCCTTGAGAAAAAATCAATGGAGAAAACAAGGACGGCCTCGCGGGCATCGGCCGCGCGTAAAAAGTTCCATTTTTTTGCTCTATCAGGACAGGCAAATATTCTTCCACCTCTGAATTACCAACAACATCCTCTTCCAAAACAACCTCCGGCATATTTTGAGAATGATAAAAATAACTCAGAATTGGTTTAACCAAAAGATGAAATACCACAAATGCCGAACTTGGCCTGCCTGAAAGCCCCATAATTAAACGGCCTTTCCAAAAACCGGCTAACGTAGTTTTACCCGGCTTTGTTTTTAAACCATGGAAAAGAATTTTACCCCTGTCAAGGGACAATAAAGTATCTTCCAAAAGATCACTGTTTCCCACAGATGTCCCACCGGTAAATAAAATTAAATCTAATTTTTGCTTATAAATTTTATGGATATAATTTAAAATTGCTTCTTTTTTATCGGGACAAATACCTAAAAAAACAGGTGTACCGCCCGCCCGCAGTATCAAATTAAAAAACATCCCGGAATTCATGTCCCTTACCTGGCCATATCCGGGTGTTTTATCTAAAGGAACAATCTCATTCCCGGATGATACAATCCCAACAGAAAGTTTTTTAAAAACTTTAATTTTCTTGACACCTAACCCCTGAAGCAGTCCGATATCCTGCGGCCTTATCTTCCAACCTTTATTAAAAACAAACTCACCCCTTTTAAAATCCTCTCCGGCAAAAATAATATTTTGACCTGATTTAATTTTTGAAGGGTGGACATCCTCAAGCATCACAACAGCGTCTTTCCCTTTTGGCAGAATGTGGCCTGTTGAAATCAAATCCCCCTTTAATCCCCCTTTTTCAAAGGGGGAAATAGGGGGATTTTTATTTTTCATTTCTTTGCTATTTACGGCAAAACCATCATAAAGCGACCTTGCGAACGCGGGAAAATTCTCAGGTGAAATAATTTTCTGAGCAAGATAGCGTTCTAAAGAATCCCGGACAGCAATTGTTTCTATTTTGTAATTAACATGACTGAAAACAATCTTGCTTGCTTGTTCGAGGGTAAGAAATGAGTTTATTTTTTTCATCCGGTTTATTTTACCATCAAAAACCAAAAAAGTCATCCTTGACAAAAACTTTATATCAAGCTAGAATGAAAATGCCCCTAATTCCCCCTTTGAAAAAGGGGGATTAAAGGGGGATTTTGAAAAAATCATGAAACTGAATTCCCTAAACGTAAGCATAATTACCGCGTTTTTTTTCCTTGGACTAACGATACAATGCGCGGGCGAAGAAAATTGGCCGATGTTTAAATTTAGCCCGCAGCATAAAGGAAGTATCGGTTCGGGACCTATTCCTCCGCTTGGAATAAAAAAAATGTTCAAGACGGGATCGATTATTGATTCATCCCCGGCCGCGGCAAATGAAAAGATATATTTTGGCTGTGACGATAATTTTTTTTATTGTTTTGATTTGGAAAGCGAAAAACTGCTTTGGAAATTCGAGACTGAAGGTTCTATTATCTCTTCACCCTGTATCAGTAAGAATAACGTATACTTTGGTTCGATCGATGGATTTGTATATTGTCTAAATTCTGAAACCGGAAAGTTAATCTGGAAACTTAATTTAGAAGCAAGAATAGATGTGTCGCCGGCTTCAATTGATGACTCAATATTTATTGGATCTCATAACAATAATTTCTATTGTATAGACGCGCGTAATGGAAATATAAAATGGAAATATACCGATGATTGGTTTATAACTTCAGCGCCTGTTATTTTCGAAAATATTGTATATTTTGGCTCGCATAACGGAAATATTTATGGATTAGATATAAAAACAGGAGAAAAATTTATTACATTTTCCACAGAAACAGAGGAGAAAAAAAAAGAAAAGATAGAGGTTAAACCGGCTGTCACAGCCGTATTTGAAGGGCTTCTATTAAGTAAACCGGCAACAGTACAAAAAAATGAAAAAGAAACTAAAGAAACTCCAATCTCAAATATAAGAAAAGGTATATATTCCTCCCCCGCTGTAACGGAAAATTTGTTGATTGTGTCATCCCTTGATTATTATATTTACGCGTTCAACCGGAAAAATGGAGCTTTGGAATGGAAATACAGAACTTATGATTGTCTGCTGTCTTCTCCTGTAATATCAGGGGACTATGTCTATATTGGTTCTCTGGATAATAATTTGTATTGTATCAATATCCATACGGGAAAAGTAAAATGGAAATTTCAAACAAACGGAGATATTTATTCAACGCCGGCTATAGTTTCAAATTTAATTTATTTAGGATCATGGGATGGGTATTTATATGTCCTGGATGAAATCACAGGGGACCTGACATGGAAATACAATATCGGCAGTTGGATCAGATCTTCACCCGCCGTTTATGATAATATGGTGTTTTTCGGGGCGGAGGACGGAAATCTTTACGCCTTTGGAAAACGATAAACTTTATTCCTCACTCCCAATTATTTTTTCGCGAATCTTATCAACCCGGGAATAAGTCTCTTCCAACAATTCGCTTCGCAAATATTGCTCAATCAATTTTTTATAGGCGCCCAAAGCATCCGCCCAATTCTCTTGCTTTTCATAAGCTTGGCCAATCATAAACAGCGCGTCATCCGCAAGATCATTCGCTTCATAAAAAACAACCAACTTATCCCAATTATTAATCGCTCTATCAAACAATTGAACTTTAAAAAAGTATTCTCCTAAACTAAACATAATCACAGGAATTTTCTCGCCCGTGGGAAATTTTTCAACAATAAACTCCATGTTTTTTATATACTTTTCGATATTTCCCGACTCCTCATATAACTTCGCCAATTCATATATTTTCCCAATAATAAGCTCCTGATCCGGGTTTTGCAGTTTTGTTTCGAATGCCGCTTCGGCTTTTTTATACCTGCCTATAGCCTCTTCTTTATATTCACTCTGGGGAAACTTATCAACAATCGATTTGAAAGCCACGATTGCCTCTTTAAACTTGCCTTGATTATAATAGTTTGTACCAAGATTAAAATTAGCAGCCGCTATAAATTTACTATCAGGGAAATCGCTGATAATTTTTTCATAATGCGTATTCGCTTCCTCATATCTGTTAATTTTTGAATATGTCAGCGCGGCCTCATAATGCGCCTCAGCCGTAAATTCGCTGTTTGGATAATTCTCAAATATCTTTTCATAAGCCTGAATCGCTTTCTCATATTCCCTCATCTTTTCATGAGACTCCGCTATTCCGAACTGCGCTTCAGATAAAAATTTACTTTCCGGATATTTAGAGATTAACCCCTGAAACCATAAAACGGCCTTTTCATAATTTTTGTTCTGATAATACCACCAGCCAAGCCAACGCTGCGCGACATCGGCAAATTTACTTTTAGGGTAATCGTGGGTAATTTTTTCAAAGGCGGCGGCGGTTTTCTTCATATCTTTTAATCCAATATGCAAATGAACAATTTGTGACAATGCTTCAATTGCCAAATTGTCTTCGGGGAATTTATCAACCACCTGCTGAAAATAATTAATGGCGGAAACCGAATCTTTATTCCCTAAATACGAAAACGCGATCTCAAAAAGAGATTCTAACAGAAATTCACTCTCGGGATATTTCTCCAAAACAACCTTATATTCCACAATCGCGTCGTTATATTTTTTTTGCTCATAAAACATTTTAGCTATTAAATACTGAATACGGGGAACGACCTCAGAATCGGGTTTTGAGCTAATCACTTTTCTAAATTCTTTCACCGCCAAATCATATCTTTTATCAGCTAAAAAATGTTCACCCAGTTTTATCCGGGCTTCCAACGCTTGTTCGCTTCGCGGATATTGATTAATAACACGGCGGCAAGCTTTTTCCAACTCATCGGTTTTTTCATCCAATTCATAAATTGTAATCAATCCCATTAAAGCCTCGGGAGCATATTTTGTATCAGGATATTCATCTAAAATTTTATTGTAATATATTATCACTTTATCATAACGAACTATTTTAAAATTACACTCGGCTATACTGCTTATAGTTTGGGCCACAAATTCCTTATCAGGATAGGCTTTAATAATATTTATAAACTCTTTAACGGCAGGTTCAAACCAATCTATCCAATAAATTACCTCTTCCGGTTTTTCAGCCTGGGATATCTTCTCGACAATAACAGTAAAAACCGCCAATGCCTGATTATACTGTTCCAACTTCAGATAAAGCCTGCCGACTTCATATAATGAACGGGCAAACAACTTACTCTCCGGAAAGGCTTCGGTTAACTCATGGTAGGCCCGTATCGCTTCCAAATAATCATTTTTTATTTTAAAAATCTCAGCCAGATTAAATTGAGCGTCATCCAAAAATTCCCCTTTTGTATATTTGCTTAGTAACTCCTCATAGTTTATAATTGCTTCATCAAACTTCGCGTTTTGCTGATAACTATTCCCAACATAATATATCGCGTTAGAAGCATATTCGCTCTCAGGATAACGTTTAATTAATTCTTTAAGAGTAAGGATGGCGTCATCAAAGTTTTCTTTTTTGAAATACGCTAAACCCAATCCATAATAAACATCGTCTAATAGGTCTCCTTCCTCATAATCTTTTAAAATTTGTAGAAAATCCGCTATTGCCCGGTCGTAATCCTTAAGCTGGAAATAAGATAAAGCCGCCCAATACCGTGACTGAGAAGTAAATTCACTGCTTGGATATCTCAAAATAATTTTTTGATATTCTTCAATTGCCGTTTGATATTCACCCTTATTATAATAAATATCGCCAACCCTAAATTGGGCTTCAATGCCGATAAACGCGCCGGGGTATTTCAACGCTACCACCTGGAACTCGGCAATGGCGTCATCATACCGTTCTTGTTCAAAATATATCCACGCGATATTAAAAGCGGATTTCGCGGCATTTTCGCCGCTGGGATATTGCTGTACTACCTTTTGATATTGTTCAATCGCCCACTTATGTAGTTTCATTTGATAATAACTTTCTCCTATACGATATTCCGCGTCAGGGACAAGGCTGTCATTTGGGAAAAGTTGTATAAATTCTTTGAATTGTTTTATAGCGTTAGTATAATCTTTGTCTTTATATAACCTTATCCCTAATTGATAACTTTCAACCGCCTCTTCATCCGCGGAGACAAAATACGCGAAATTAATAAGTACAAGGCAAGATATAATAATTATTCTGAATGATTTCATTTAAAAATCCCCTTCGTATTTCGTCGTTCGTATTTCGTATTTCGTCCCGTAGGGGCAGCCCTGTGTGGCTGCCCTCTTTTCATTCAGGGCGACCACATAGGGTCGCCCCTACTAACAACTAACGACTATCAACTGACAACTGACAACTACTATCTAATATTCGTAAAATCAATCTCTATAACAGCTATCCGCCCCGCGCCGTCCGCGCTGGGTTTGAAACTCCTATTTTTAATACTGTCTATTGCTAACTGATCCAACTCCAAATACCCGCTCGATTTCACCACTTCAGCTTTAGTCACATCTCCATCAGGATTAATCCACACACGCACGGTAGTAATAATAACCTTACTGGATTTTTCCACCCAGTCAGGCAATCTGGAAATTAATTGTTTAAAAGCCATTTGTCCATAACTATAACGCTGTACCTTTTTTTTCCCGCCAAGCTCGTTTGTCCCGCCACTGACGTCCGCTCCGCTTTCCCATCGCGGTACATGGCCGTCTAATGCCACCTTTGCTTCCGAATGTCTGAACAATGACGGCAGAGCAACATTTGCTCCCAATTTATCAGAAATATTATCAGACACAAAACTCTCTAACTTTTCCCTTAATAAATCTCTTTCTTCGACCTGCATTACACCCATCGGCTGAACTTCCTCAACTTCTTTAAACGCTTTAGGGGTAACCGGTTCCTGAACATTTGCTTTTACCTTAATTTCTGTCTTTTGAGGCGCAATTTCCTTTTTTAGCTGAGATTCTATTTCTTGAGAAGGGGGCATTTTTATTAAAGTAAATTTTAAAAATGCCTCTTTACTTACATCCAATCTTACAACTCTATGGGCATTAAGGATAACAAAAACAATTAAATGGAATAAAACAGCGCCTAAAAAAAAATTATGAAACCCAGCCCTCCTTTTTACTTTTACTGTCTGAGACAACTGTTCCATAAATTATTTCCTCTTACTCTCTTAACAAAGCGGCAATACCTATATTATTAATATTTTTATATTTTAGAATCCCCATTACCTTAACGACATCGCCATGAGCAATCCGTTTATCAGCCTTAATAATAACAATTGCTTCTTTCCCAATTTCATCCAGCTTGTTCTCAAGCTCTCCATAAGTAACCAAAACACCATTGAAAAAAATCTGGTTGTCCACATTTATCTTAATAAAGTTCGACCGATGAACTTGTTTTTCCGTGGCCCGGGAATCAGGCAGTTTAATATCCAATTTATCATCCAAAGGCATAAAATTAGACGAAATCATAAAAAATAAAAGAAGCAAAAAAATCATATCTGTCATAGAAGTCATTTCAATTCTGGAATCTCCAACTGTTAAAGGCTTAAATTTCATATTTTTTCAGCTCCCCAATTCTTCCAATAAACCAGCGCAAAACTCCTCTAATTCAATAATAATCGACTCTACCCTGCCTTGAAAATAAAAATAGGCTATAGTTAACGGTATACCGACAAACAACCCCGAGGCGGTAGTAATCAATGCCTCAGAAATACCTTTGGCAATCAAATCCGGCCTTCCTGAACCTGTTGCGGCAATAATGTTAAACGACTTTATCATTCCTGTAACCGTTCCAAGGAATCCAAGTAAAGGCGCCAAATTGGCCAAAGTTGACAACATACGCAGCCTCTCCCCTAAAATAGCCACCTCAAGAGAACCGGCAGATTCCATTGACCTTTCAACTTCCGCAACGCCATTTTTGTATTTTAAAAGCCCCATTCTTACAATACGAGCTAGTGGAATTCTCCTGCTCTCGCATAAGGCCACAGCGCGAGAAATATCTTTTTTCTTTAAAAATGTTCTTATTTGAATAATAAAATCTTCCGGAAAAATTCGTTTACTGCGCAATTTTACCGCTCTTTCAAAAATTATGGCCATCCCCAAAACTGAACACATGAATATAAGATACATAATCGGGCCGCCTTTATCCATTATATCTATTAACCAGCCCGGAGCATCGTCTTCCACAGATTCTACAGCTGAATCTATACCCGGCAAATCAACATTTTGAGCTAACACCGAGCAGCCAAATATTATAAAAAGAAATAAAAAAGATATAATAATAAACTTCTTTTTACCATTCATAAAAATTCCCCCTTTTGTAAAGGTCACCAGTCTTCGTAGGTTGGGTTTTACTAAACCCAACATTATCTTTCATAAATAGTTGGGTTTCGCAAGCTCAACCCAACCTACAAACTTTCGCGGGAATGACAGACATTTGTCAAGTATATCCTAACCGCTATTGGCTGTCAATTATTTTAGTTTTTCGCACCTAATTTAACCCTTTTATTTTTCTCAAATACCACTCAGAAGCAAGTAAAATTACAAATAAGCAGAAAACAAAAATATTATCCCATAAAGTAAGGTTATAAGACACCTTTGTCTTAAGAGTGTTGTTAAATTGCAAAGATTTTAATTCTTCCATTTTATGAAATTTACCGCGGCTTCTATTGGAAATTTCCTTAAGAAATTTTTCATCTATTTTTATATTTTGCCATTCCGTTAAGTCCTTTTTTACGAATATTTTCTTCACTGCTCTGCCGATAAAACCTTTATTGCCGTTTGCCTCAACCGTAATATCAAACTCTCCGGGAACAAGAGGTTTATATTCCGCTTTTAATAAATTCCCAGTCCCGCCGTATGGGAAAAAATTGATAATATCTTTATTTTTTAATTTTTTTTCTTTTATAAAACCGCGGGCAGTCCAATCCTTTTGAGCCCCCGAGGTTATTAAATTGGCTGTCTCGCCAAGAGAATAAACAAACTTATCCGTTTCAACATCAAAAATGTCTCCTTTATCCGAAGTAAGCCACGATACAAGGCGGCTCCAGAAACGTTCATAGGACTCAGATGTTTTTCCTATTCCTGTCATTAAAAAATCCCAGCGCCACAAATCATTTGCCATAATTGCCATTGTCCTCCCCTTACCGTAAGATTGCGCCGCCCAGACAATACTATTTTTATCTCCGGAACACGCCGCCAACACTATCGCGCCAGGTTTACTCGTATTAACAATATTATACCCTTCCAAAACAGGCAATTCCTTCCAAATTTGCATATTCTTTATAGAATCAGGAATTAATTGCGTTACCGGATGTATTTTTCCCTCACTGGTTAATTCGAACAAAAATTTGTCCTCATTTAATAAAGGATCTTCTTTTCTAAAAACTACAGGCAAAATATCTTCAAGCGATGAACCATTATATCCGCCGCCTTGAAAAGATTTCCCCCCTCCCATCATCAAAACCCCTCCACCGCACGATCCAACAAACTCTTTAATCCACGGCAGCGCAAACTCCGGTATTTTTTTCCTCTCAATATCATTAAAAATAATAAGATCATATTCAAAAAGTTCTTCTTTTCTCTCAGGGAAATAATCTTTGCCTTTATTTTCTTCTAATTTAAAAAACTCATCATCATTTTTTGACACCAAAAATCTGGTTTTAATATTAGGTTCTTTCGAAAGATATTTATGCAAAAATTTATATTCCAAAGAAGGCGCACCCGCGAGAACAAGAACATAAAGTCTCTCTTTTTCTACATCCAGATAAAACTCCTCTTCATTATTCCGGACGCTTGCCTCACTCTCTTCAACAGGGACTGATATTAAATAACGGCGTGGGCCTGTTTTTTTTGGTGTAAATTCCAAAGACAACATATTTTTGCCCGGTTTAATCAAAAATTTTTCCTTTTTTATCTCTATTCCGTCTTCCTCGAGAACACAGAAAACATTTTTTGTTCTGAACCCGGAAGATTCGACAACAAAATTTACAGCTGTCTTTTTGTCAAGAAACGCTTTTTCTTGTCCATTTTGAAGTCTAATGCCCATATCCATAAGTCTTTTTTCTTCTCCAGGGCTTATTGTAAAAATAGGATATGGAACATCTTTAACCAGTTCAAGCGTATTATCCTGATTACTGTCAATACCATCGCTCAAAATAAAAACTCCGGCTACCGGCTGTCCGTCGAAATTCTTGTTAACTTCCGCCAATACATTGGAAAAATCAGTATTGGAATCATTAATTTTCAGTGTATCTATATCGTTGATATTTATTTTTTCCAGCTTGTTGGAAAATGAATAAAAATGAAGATTATTCTTTTTTGAAAAATTATTAAGTAAGGGCGATTCATGAATCGCCCCTACACCTTTAAATAACCCCTTTAACCTTGACAACCTGTTTTCTCCATTCTCACTTAAAATCCCCATACTTCCCGAATTATCAATAAGGAAAATAATATTATTTTTTTCATCTTTTTCTTTGATTATTGAAATTGAAGGCTGGAGCAAAATAAATAATATAACAAAGATTGCCGCCAATCGAAGAGATAAAAGTATTAATTTTAACTTGCCGGCCACGCGTTGATAAGTATAAAAAGTCACTGTCCCCGCAAGAACGGCCAGAAGGGAAATAATAAAAACAGAAATTTGAGGTGAAAAGCTAATTTTCAGCATTTTTTATTAGAAATTATATTTTCAAAAATAAGAAGAACCAAAACTAAAAGCAAAAATATACTGGATATCTCTTCTTTTACGTTTGTTACTTTTTTTGAACCAAAATGTAAGGGCGATTCATGAATCGCCCCTACCAATTTTTTATTTATCTCATCATCTGAGATATATGACAAATCAGATTCTTCCGGAGAAAAATTCAATGTAGGGGTTGACGACCTCGCCCCTGCAAGATAATAAACCGCCTGATGCAATAATGGAAGATAATTCGGCCTGAGGGGAAAATCGCTCCAATCGGAGTCCAGCGGCGATGTAAAAAGCAAAACCTTTCCAGCCCCAATCTTCTTTTCAACAATAAAAGGAACCCCATCGTCAAATCCGGCTAAGACATGAGAATGTAGGGGCGATTCATGAATCGCCCCTACCATATAAAAAGAATAAAAACGCGATGACGCGAAAGATTCCGCTGTGAAAATACTAAATATAGGATGAGATTTATCAAAATATGTTATCTTAAAATATTTACCGGCCTCTTCTTCGCTTCCAATTTTAAACTTGGGCACGGCGGGAAGTAAAGAAGAATTTTCATTATAATCCTTTATTGAAATATTATTACCTAAACTTATCAATACCCCGCCGCCGGAATTTGCGAATTTTAAAAGCGCATCCTGCAATCTTTCATCTATTTTAGACACATTATTAATGATAACCGCAGAAAAATATGAAATCTTTTCATCTGTTCGACCGACCAATCTTGTCATTTCGACCGAAGGGAGAAATCTTTCCTCACAGACAGATTCCTCGCTCCCGCTCGGAATGACACTCTCATTTTTCTTTGTGCCTGGATTCACAGAAGCTGTTTCCAAAATTATCGGTGAATCTTTTGCTCCAAAAAACGCTTGTTTAATATAAAAATTTTCTTCATCGCCGTCTTTGTTATCAGTAAGCAAAAGAACCCGCAACGGGTCCATAACTTCAACGCGAAAATAAAACCTGTTATCTATTTTTAAACCATCGCCGCCTTCAATTTCCACAAACCCTTTATATACGCCTTTTTCCGGAAAAGAATAAAAGAAAACCGCGTCTTCTTTGGAATCGTTCTTTAAGGCCATGGCTATTTCGCCAATTTTGTTTTTCTCAAGATACAAGGCCAGGCGCGTCTTTTTTTCTTTCCCAATATTTTTTAGACGAACGTTGATTCTTGTAATATTTTTCGCGCTGATATAATCTGGAAATTCAATATCGGTTACCATTAAATTAGAAATTTCTTTCGGTTTAAAAATAATCGGAACTATTTCAACTTCTCCAATAAGATGAATCTCAGAAAATCCATTCTTTTGAAAATCCGAAAGGATATAAAGTATTTTTCGGGAATTTTTTGATTTACCAAACAGCTCATTTGCCAAATCCAACGCGCTCTGCCCTTTAGTTTTGGCAAAAGAAAGTTCTTCGTTTTGCAGAATATTATTTAATGTTTGTTTATTATTTGTAAAATCAGAAACCCGGATCGACGGTTTTTCATTAAAAAAAATTATATTTGCCTCGTCATCCATGGAAATCCCGGCTATAATTTTTTTTGCCTTTTTTTTGGCTTTGGAAAAAAGCGTGTCCCCGCCCTCCCGGTATCCCATGCTGTAAGAATTATCAATAAGAAAAATGACAGTCTTTGCCTCTTTTTTCCCTAATCTTAAAAAACCTAAAGAGGCCAAGGGCCTCGCCAATGCCGCGCAAAAAAACAAAATAATAAGTATTCGCAAAAGCAGAAGCAGAAAAAAATCGATATTAATACGGCTTCTCTTATTCTCTTCCATTTCTTTTAAAAAACGGATGCTTCCCCAAAAAAATCTTTGAGTCTTTCTTTTTGTAAGGAAATGAATAATTAACGGGATAGCCCCGGCAATCAGGCCAAAAAGCATTAATGGATTTAAAAATGAAAACATCTATTTCATCCTCATCCTTCTTTTAGCAAGATAATTTGAAAGGGCAGTATCAAAAGGTGTTGAAGTCAAAAGCAGGGAATAATCAATAAAACCTTCTCCGCAACGATACTTAAAATCTTTTACAAATTCTTCAATCTTTTGACGGTAAGACGCCTTTATTTCAGCGGGGTCCGTTTTTAAAACATCATTACTTTCCAAATCAACAAATTCCAACGGTTCATTAAAATTAAATTCTTTTTCCTGAATATCCATCATGTGAAAGACAATTACCTCATGTTTTTTATGTCTCAGATGTTTCAACCCGGCTATAACGCGATTTGTGTCATCCATAAAATCTGATATGACCAAAATAAGCGCTCTTCGTTTAACTTTATTTGCCAAACGATGAAGCACAAAACTCAAATCCGTCTTTTCCTCAGGTTTAATATTACTAATAGAATTCAAAATTTCTTTTAAATAAGCAGGCTGGCCGCGGGGAGGCAGATATGTCCTGATATCTTTATCAAAGGTTACCAATCCAACGGAATCCCGCTGGCTCAGCATAAGATAAGAAAGGGCGGAAGTAAGATAAACACCATACATCAGCTTACTTACTTTACCCGAAGAATATCCCATAGACGCGCTTTTATCCAAAAGGATGTAACATTTAAGGTTGGTCTCCTCCTCAAATTGTTTTACATAATATTTATCCCGTTTTCCCCAAACGCGCCAGTCAATATATCGGATTTCATCTCCCGGATTATACTGGCGATGCTCAGCAAACTCCACATTAAAACCGTGATACGGGCTTTTATGCAGTCCCGCGACAAACCCTTCAACAACAAGACGGGCCACCAGTTCCAGATTTGATATTTTCGCAACTACCTGCGGATCGAGATATTTTGGGGTCATAATATACTCAAATATCGCTCGCCGGTATCGGGCAAAATTGCAACAACTATCTTCCCTCTTCCTAAATCTTTTGCCGCTTTCAAAGCCGCAAACACAGCGGCACCCGCGGAAATCCCGACAAATAACCCTTCTTCTTCGCAAAGACGTTTTGCTGTTTTGAACGCGTCCGCATCCTTAACCTGAATTATTTCATCAATTAATTTTTGATTTAAAACCCCTGAAACAAACCCGGCGCCTATTCCCTGAATTTTATGCGGCCCAGGTTTCCCGCCTGAAAGCACAGGCGAATTTTCCGGTTCTACCGCAATTATTTTCGCGTTGATTCCATTCTTCCGCAAAACCTCTCCAACCCCTGTTAATGTTCCGCCTGTTACAACACCGGCAACAAAGGCATCTAATTTTCCGTCCACAGCCTCAATAATTTCTTTTGCCGTAGTTAATCTGTGAGCCTCGGGATTAGCCGGATTTTCAAACTGATTTGGCATAAAATTATCCTTTGTATCTCTAACAAGTTCTTTCGCTTTTTTCACCGCGCCTGACATTCCCTCCGCACCGGGTGTCAAAACAATTTCCGCTCCAAAAGCAGTAAGTATTCGTCTCCGTTCAATACTCATTGTTTCAGGCATTGTTAGAATTAAGTGATACCCTTTCACAGCGCAAACCATCGCGAGTCCAATCCCGGTATTCCCGCTTGTCGGTTCAATAACCACTGTCCCCTTTTTAAGCAATCCTTTTTTTTCCGCATCTTCAATCATTGAAACGCAAATTCTATCCTTTACCGAACCTGCCGGATTAAAATATTCCAATTTGCCATAAATAGCCGCCATCCCGTCTTCAACAATTTTATTAAACCGGACCATTGGAGTAGAACCGATTAGTTCCAAAATATTATTAGCAATTTTCTTTGGCATAAATTTCCTCGTCGTTCGTTAATTGTGTCATTTCGACCGAAGGGAGAAATCTTTCTTCCGTAGGGGCGAGGCGGTGCCTCGCCCTTCCATTTAGGGCGACCCACCGGGTCGCCCCTACAAATATGGTCTTTCCACCAACGATTTATACTTATCATCTAAATTAAGCGTCCTCACAGGCGCGCCCAAAAAGAATTTGCCCTCTTTTATCCAGCCGGCCAAAACCCCGGCTATTTCTCTCGCCATCGCGTAACTTGAAAGCGGCACCGCGGGAATTTCCTTACCATTAAAATTTATCTTGCCGCTTCTTAATTGCGCATAATTAACCTCTCCATAAGATTTGGCAATACCCTGCGGATAATCAAAACCAAAATCAACAATCGGCGTCCAAATATCTTTATCCGATACAGCCGCAGACTTCAAAATTTCTTCATTAAGGATCGGAATCGGAATCCCAATACCCACAACCATTGTAGCCCCATATTTTTCAAAAACGGCGCCTTTCAGATAACGAGTACTCATCTCTTTAAGATTTCCTACTACCGCTATAGTCCCGGCCGGCCCGCGCGGCACGCCATTTTCTCCTCTTTCTACCTGAGGATTGTGCTGTGTTCCCTCCCAATAAACATAGCCTTCCGCGCCGCTGAGAAAAATTCTTGTCCCAATACCTATAGTTTTATAGTAAGGATCCTTTAAAAGCGGGCTCAACTGGCCCGCGCTGCAGTAGTTCACATTCCCAACGTTGGCTTTTAAAACCCCCATATAAGTATAAATCGTTTTACCGGATACATTAATGGCACAATCGTGATTTTGATATGAATTTCTTGGATTAGTAAGCACTGCCTGATTTATATCTTTGAGATTGATCAGTGTTTTCAGTTCCTTCCGCGGATAACAGGACGTTCCGTATGAAATGGCTTTCAATTTAACATCCTTCCCCGCGACTAAATCCTCAATAACATGGCCGCCGCCATATTCAAACGTCCCAGGATCATTGTCAGGAACTTCAGTTGCCCCGAGATAAAAATCCGCCGCGGCTAATCCCGCGTAAGCGCTTATATCATTCAACCATGCTTTTTGAATTTTTATCCTGGGTTTAGGCTGACCTATATTTAAAAATGCCCCGCTTGAACACATAGGCCCAAAAGTCCCGGTAGTAACAACATCTACTTCCTGCGCTGTTTTTTTCAATCCCTTCTCTTCAACCATCGAAATAACTTCTTCCGCTGTTACTACAACCGCCTTTTTCTGCCTGATTTTCTCATTAATTTCTTCATAAGTTTTGGTTGTCATATTCATACCCCCTAGTATAATGTTCATTATACTTCAAGACATCCTTAGGATGTCTTAATGATAACACAAGCTATCCCCATGGAACAAGTTTAATCTCTCCCCAACATCCCATTTTGTCATCCTTAATTATTACTATACCTAAAAGTCCTGATATCTTTTTTGCCATTTCAATACCGTTTAAAATATCATCCGGAGTTTTTATAATATTTCCTATCGCCGTAGCGGCCGCATCGGATAAAATCGCGGACTGGGAAATAATTATTACCGCGTCCGCCTTCCCAAAACTAAAAGAGTGCCCCACCGTTCCAGATGAAGTACAAATTCCCAAAGAAGCCGAATGTGGCTGCACCTCGATTGCAATTTTATTGCTCAAAGGAGAGTTGCCCGCAAATATCCCGATCGTGCGAACCTCTTTTGAATTTAAAAAAATATCGCCCCCATTTTCGATAATCAGTTCACGGCTTAAAGGCGATAAGTCATACCCCACAAATTCTGAAATGGCCCCGGCAATGCCCGCCATAGGGCCAACTCCAACCTGAGAACAGAATCTTGACATATCCCGCACAATCCTGGGAGCAAATTCATTCGGGATATACGGCTCAAGCGTGGTTTTAAAAATCGGGTATTTTTCAATATATTTTTCAATTTGATTTCTGTATTTTATGACCGCGCCCATTGCCTCTTTAGTTAAATCCTTTTCCGCGCTTATCAAAAGATCCGTTTCTTTTACAGAGACAGTGAAACGAACCAAATCATTCGTTCTAACAGTTTCGCGATAGGTCCGTTCTTCATATTTAATATTTTTTGGATAGCAGTTTTTTGTCATTTCGATCGACTATTTTTGTCATTTCGACCGAAGGGAGAAATCTTTCCCCGTAGGGGCAGCCCTGTGTGGCTGCCCTCTTTTCATTCAGGGCGACCACATAGGGTCGCCCCTACGACAGATTCCTCGCTCCCGCTCGGAATGACAATGCTCCTGTAGCAAGCCCCTTTAGGGACGCTGAATCACTGGATTCCCGCCTGCGCGGGAATGACGGAACCCTTCACTCTCCGCTTCTGCAATCCATCCCCCCCCAACCACCATATCCCTTTTATAAAAAACCACCGCCTGTCCCGGAGTTATCGCCCGCTGAGGTTTTAAAAATTCAACCCTTGCCTTTTTTCCATCAACAGGAAAAACCTTTGCCTTTTCTTCTTCAAATTTATACCTGATTTTCGTCTTTACCGAAATCGGCTTTTTTAACTCATCTATCGCCTGCCAATTAACATTTTCCGCGATAAATTCTTTCTGATACAAATCTTCGTCTTTTCCGACAAGAATTTCGTTCTTTTTCACATCTATTTTTAACACATACAAAGGATAAGGACTGGCAATTCCCAACCCTTTTCTCTGGCCGATTGTATAATGATAAATACCCTTATGCCTGCCCAATATTTTGCCATCAATATCCAAAATCAAGCCTTCGGTTAAATCCCCCTTTAATCCCCCTTTTCCAAAGGGGAAAATAGGGGGATTTTGGCTTATGAATTTCGGATAATCATTATCCGGAATAAAACATATCTCCTGGCTTTCTTTCTTTTTAGCTGTAATAAGCCCATTCTCTTTTGCTATTTTTCTAACCTCTTCTTTTGTTAAATCGGACAGAGGGAATATAATATGTTTAAGCTGATTTTGCGTCAATGGAAATAAAACATAAGATTGGTCTTTTGTCCTGTCTTTTCCTTTTTTAATTGCAAAACGGTTGGCCTCTTTATTGAAATAATTTTTAGCGTAATGCCCTGTCGCGATATAATCCATCCCCAGTGTTTTCGCATAATCCAACAAATATCCAAATTTTATTTTTTCATTACAGATGATGCAGGGATTAGGCGTGGCCCCTCTTAAATATTCCCCGCAAAAATAATCTATAACATTATTCTTAAATTCTTTTACTAAATTAATTGTCTGAAACGGTATTTTTAATTGGGACGCGATACGGCGGGCATCGACAATATCATTTTCGTTACGACGGATAAGCATTGTTATCCCAAAGACATCAAACCCTTTTTCTTTCAGCAAAAACGCGGCAACTGAACTGTCCACGCCTCCGCTCATCGCGACAGCAACCCTTGTCTTTTTCATAATAATTTGAGTTTGGCATTATTTTTGTCATTCCCGAATGCTTTTATCGGGAATCCAGTAAAATCAGTGTATTCTGGATTCCCGCTTTCGCGGGAATGACAGTTAAAATGCCTTGATATTTCAGTAGGTTACAAAAATTTGACAAATTCAAATATAGATAAAATCTCTTCTTTTACACGGCGACCATCGACTCATAATGAGGTTTCCTGTTAAGATTTATTTCGTTGATTATTGGCAGGCGATGACCTAATTTGAGACCTACGATAATCCAATCTTCTAGAGTTGAACGTAATTCATCTTCGCATTCCCGCAGTGATTCTGCAAGAGCAATTACTCCTTTACATTTTGGTATCCGCCCAGAAAAAGTCCCATCTTCGAGTTTATCATATTCGGCACAAGACATTGCACAATCGATATAATTAGTTAAAGAAAACTCCATTTGTATACACCTCCTCCAAAATATTTATTTATTTGTGTATTTTAACATACATTATTATTTTTGCGGAAATAAAAATTTCCCGTTCAGCTTTTTTTAGCGTATGCAAGAAACTCTCAGCAACAGCATGTCCACTAATAAATGAGCCTATAGTTTAACGAAATTTTTTCTCAATCTGTTTTATTTTTAGCTTATGCAACTCAGCTAGCTCTGATTTTAGCAATAGATATAATGCAATAACCAACTCTTCTATGTCCTCATAATTCCGAGTTTGCGTTTTCACGTTAACATCCCTCTGTTTTTCTCACACTTTTTGCTTGACGTTACCAATATTGTGATATATAAATAATGAGGGGTCGGGGAATTTTCCCAGACCCCTCATCCTGACTCTGAACAAAGTGAAGAGGAGGGAGATCCTTCGTCGTCTGCCTCGGGCAGGCTCCTCAGGATGAGCCCTCGACAAATATAAAAAACTATCCGAGGGCTCAAATAAATAGGGTTTTGTAAAAATATATAAAATAAAATCTAGGAGGAAAAATTATGATGAAATTATCTAACAAAAGAAAATGCTTTCTTTGCCTTAATATGTTCAGTATAGTATTGTTGCTACTCTCTCTCTCCTGTCTTCCGAGCGGGAGTAGTTCATCAACCCCTACAGAATCAAGTTCTGATACTACAGAAGCTTGTGATACTACCACTAGTGACACTGAAGAAAGTGTAAAAGCGCTTTCCTTTTTTGAGGAAGCGTTAGTTGGATTGTGGGCACGATATCACAGTTATGATGGCAGCACAAAATATATAAGACTTAACGCTGACCGGACAGGTTGCAAGTGGGAAGAAGCTAGTGGCAGCAATTATCGAAAAAATAAAAGTTCTTATCCCTATTGGGAAATTACTGAAGAAACTAGCACTGCAAACCTCTTTAAGGTCACTATACAAGGATCGGGAATTACTGGTGGCTATAGATTTGACTATCCTACTAATGCGCTATATCCGTCGGGCTACTCTAGCTTAAAATATTATCCATCATCATCAGGGAAAGTATGTGAGTGAACCCCTACTTTGTTAGAAAATGCCATTTGGGAGAAACCTTATCGTTTGCTGGTTGGCTAAAGTTACTCTATCGGGGACGTTGTTGCCTAGAGTGACTAACTATCAGAATAAATACAAACAAAAAGATTAAAAGGGCCATGTACCATTCGATACATGGCAGGCCCCCTACACCAAAAAATACCACCCATCAAAAATCATTTAATGTATAATATCAGGGTATTAGGGACTCGGATTATCACTCGCGGAGATTGCCCGTAATATCGGAGTAGATACATCGGCAATATCATCTTCGTTATACCGGATAAACATTGTTATCCCAAAAACATCAAACCCTTTTTCTTTCAGCAAAAACGCGGCAACCGAACTATCCACACACCCGCTCATCGCGACAGCTACCTTTTTATTTTTCATATATTCCTTTTCCACTGCGTATTCTACTTCACTTTGTGTCGCTTTGTCACTTAAATTATATCGCTTTTGTATTGACTTAGCTAAAATACTGATTTAAAATTATCGCAACGAATTTAAGTTTTTGCAACAACTACGAACTTCGTATATTATATTGCTAAAAATTAAATAATCAAAAGGAGTTGAATATGTTATCAATAAAAGAAAGTACAAAAAAAATCGTAGATGATATGCCTGATGATATTTCATATGATGAACTCATAAGAGAATTACTATTTAAACGCATGGTTGAAAGAGGAATTATGGATTCCCAGAAAAATAAAATTACATCCGATGAAGAATTGGGTGAAGAAATTAAAAAATGGTAAAATTGAATTGGACAGATGAAGCAAAATCCTGCTTAAAGAACATTCATGATTACGTCGCGTTAGACAATTCAAAAGC
>JBDROR010000150.1:0-5723 GCA_043809805.1 bacterium | reverse complement strand
GTGTATCGTGAACACCTACACCTGCAGTAGTAAAAGCCTGAAATGTTAGTGTATTATAATCAGCAGGATAATGCCTGTCACTTATAGTGCTTGGGGGGATACCGTGACAACTGGTACAATTTGCCGGCGGCCAATCCCATGCATGACAACCTGTACACTTTTCTCCACTGCCGGAAGAATGCGCCGCAACATTTGCAGTAGGCTTAAGCGGCGTCAATTCATCAATTTCTATACCAGATTCTATATCAGAATTACCATGACACGCCACACAAATCTTTCTTGTCCTGCCATTATCAGTCCAATCAGTATAATAAGTGGTAGATACCTCGCCGTCTCCAACAACATTGCGAATGTAATTATCAGCTATGCCATCATAAGTTTCAACCGCCCCATCTCTGTCTTCATAGTCATCGATATACTCCGCGTGCGGATCGTGGCAGGAAGTACAGGATAGCCGGGGTAATATATTTCGATCATCACCTGTTGTATCAGGATCGGCATAACACACAATTGATTCAAAACTAGGATACCCCAGAGCAACATACCCGGTAACATATTCTCCATATCTTGTCATGCAATTGTTACGATATAAATGTCCCGGGCCATAACGTTTTATTCCTTCGCCTTCATATTCCATTCCATGCTGGCCATGAGCGCAGGCCAAAATATGGGCTTTGTATTTCCCTAAAAAAAACTCTTCCGGTCTGTCAGCTCCAAGCTCACTTTGCCAGTGGCAAGTCATACATAAATTTTGAATAGAACTAACGCCGCTTGTATCAGTCAGCGCTACCGGCCATAACCTATCACTTTGAGCCCCATGAGGGACATGACACGCGGCACAAACACCGGCAAGAGGAGGATCGGCATCTACATAGGTCGAGTTATCAATATGAGGCCCTTTTGCCCAGCTCTTTTCTGCTAATACAACAAAAAAACTCAGTATAGTAAAAAAAATCAAGCTCTTTTTTAACATATTTATGATTATCCCTTCGACCGCACACTTTGTCATTTCGACTACACATTTTTGTCATTTCGACCAAAGGGAAAAATCTTTTTCCCGTAGGGGCGTGATTTATCACGCCCTGATTTCTGGGCGCAATAAATTGCGCCCCTACAACTCGGAATGACAAATTGTTCCGCTCGGAACGACAAACAAATTAATCTATTCACGCTTTATTATACCTCCAAAGATACTAATTGGTTTCTTTGAGTATAACATAAATGAAAACGAAAAAATGAGGAAAGAACGTCCTTCGATGGGAAAATAATTGTAAAAAAGCAGGGTTACAGCATGTTTTCTTTTTTGTCAACTAAAATCAACCAGCCTTCTTTTAAAAGCCGGCTCAGGAAAAAACTAATATCTTTCCTTAATGTTTTTTCATCCGCGTCAAAATTCTTCAGTATCTCTGAAACTATCGCATTTTCTCCCACAGTCCCGTCAGCCAGCATCCAAATCTTACCAGCCACATAATTTAACTGATGAACCATATCGGCGATAACCAAAGTTATCATAGAATCTTCTGAAATATCTTCGCCCTTCCCGGCTCTTGCCAATAACTCTTCTTCTTCAACCTCAATTCTCCAAACAATTTCAGGATTGCGTTTGATTTTTTTCACTAATTCACCCTTTGTTTTTTGGACATGAAAAAATTAAATAAAACACCAAGCAAGGTAAGGACAGAGATAAATTCCAACCGGCCGACCCACATCTGAACAATATAAACGATTTTCAGCAGGCTGGGCATAGCGGATGTGGTTATGCCGCAAGACAAACCCGTGTTGCTTCCGGCAGAAACAGACTCAAAAAACGCCTCAATTGCCGGGTAACCATAATACATTCCAAATATCGCGCCGATAAAATATGTCGCCATATAGAGTAAAATAATCATCATCGCATTTTTTACAAGCGAGTTATCCAGAATATATTCTCGTATATGATGAAATTTCTGAGTAATAATAGAAGATTCCGGCGAGATATACCTCCTTATTTCCTGAAGCAAGCTTTTACAAACTATACCTACTCTTAAACTTTTAAATCCACCGCAGGTGGAACACGCGCAGGCCCCAATAGACATTGCCATAATAATTCCCAGCATGGCCATAGGCCCCCATTCTTTAATAAATTGTACCGAATAAACGGACATATTCCCGGTCCCTGTATGTCCCGATATAATTATAAAAAACGCCCTGCGGAAATTGACAAAAAAACCAGGGTATGTTTTTGCCTGAACCAATCCCAATATAAGAATAAAAAAAGTAAGTAATAAAGTCGCTACAAAAGACCTTATCTCAATATTTTTAAAAATCTCTTTCCTTTGGCCCTCCCAAACCGCGTAATGAAGGGCGAAATTAAGCGAGCCAAGTATTGAAAAAACAGTCACGGCACCCTCAATCCAATAATTATGATAATAAACTATATTCTGTGACTGCGGTAAAAAACCACCCGTACTCCACGCGCCCATGAACAAACAAGTCCCATGATATAATGCCTTCCAGAAAGACAGTCCGTCAAAAAGTTCAATGATAGTAATAAATGTTGTTCCAATTGCCAAGTATGAAAGGCTTATTATCCATATAGCCCTTGATGTCTGGACGACATTAGGCAAAATCTTTTCTTCTCTTCCTTCACCCACATACAATTTAAACATTCCGCCTGTCCCGCCCACCATAAAACTAAGCGCGACAATCACTATTCCCTGTCCGCAAAGAAAACTTAAAAAATGCCTGTAAAAATTCAACCCATACGGGATATGATCCAAATCCTTCATTAGATAAAGCCCTGTAGTGGTAAAACCGCTCATTATATCGAAACAAGCATCCAGATATGAACCCATAACCCCGCTGAGATAATAAGGAATAGCGGATAAAAACATCGCGAGTATCCAGCTGAACGCGACTGCGGCCAGACCTTGTGTCCAAGTCGGAGCTTTACTGGTACGGCAAAATATCATCAATAGGAAACCAACTATCAAAGAAATACAACCGCCAAGAACTAAATTGATACATGGATTCCATTCCTTTAGAATAAAAGAAATTATAGCGGGTATAAAAAGAAGAAAACCTATACCCGAAATAATTTTAGAACTAAAAAATCCTATAATCTTTAAATCATCAATATTAGCCTTCGGACTCATTTTTTTTCGACCTTTTTCTTAAAAATAATTCGACACCAAAAAGAATAGTGACAAGGAAAAAAATACCCGCTGTTATCTTTAACTTTTTCATATCAACCGGATGCAAAACACTTTCACCTTTTTTTAAAACAATAAAACTGTTTAAATGAATATCTGTTTCACCCCTATGCTCGGCACAGGCGCGATTGAAATTGCCTGTAATTTGAACAAAATCTCCTTTGTGATTGTAATCCCCCGGATGTGAAAGGCCTTCGGCCATTTTTTTTGGCGCCCAAACACCAATAGCACAGCTGCCGTCAAAAACATTTATCCATACAAAATCACCTTTATAGAAAATATCTCCAATGATTTCGCCCTCGATAACAACTTCCTTTAAATCGTTCTCTCTCGCGTTTTCAATAAGATTAGTTATGGAAATAGAGGCGTAAACATTTGGCAGGTAAAAAAATGATATTAATATTAAAGAAAAATATATTTTTTTCACCCAGCCCCTCCTAATTACAAACTTAACAATATTGTTAACTTTTAATATGCCCCATACCACTCCAACTACATTAAAAACATAAGGAGGGGCGGGGTTCATCTTGACAGAACCATTCCTATTATAGATACAAACGCCATTAACAGGAACAAGGCAATAGCAAATCCAACCTCTGCTAAAATTCCTAAAAAAACATTTTTTGCCCAACTATTACCGTTATTTGACATATTATTTTTAATTTATTTTTCCTATGAGAGAGGCAAGAAAAGGTTCTTCATTTCCAACTGAGGTTATCGCAACAACATCGTCCCCTTTAGTAAGAATTGTTTCCCCTTTTGGAACAATAATATCTCCGCCGCGTATAATACTGACCAAAACAGAATTCGGCGGCAGAATAATATCTTTAATCATTTTACCAACTACAGGTGAATCTTCGCTAAGGTCAACCCTGACCAATGAAATGTTACCTTTTTTAAAACTTAATAAATTTATGAAATCATCCAGAGATACTTCTTCCTCTACAATTTTCGCGATAATAGTTGTGCTATTGACCGGAACATCAACACCTAATTCAGAAAAAATTGCTTCATTATTCGGATTGTTAACACGAGCCACTGTCCGTAATATGTTATATCCTGTTTTTGCCAATTGGCACGCGACAAAGTTATCCTCGTCACTACCGGTAACCGCCGCGAATACATCTGTCCTCGCAATCCCAGCCTGCTCTAAAATATTAATATCGCAGCCATCTCCATTTATGACCATTGTATCGATCCCCCGGGCAATCTGTTCACATCGCGCGATGTCTTTCTCTATCAAAGTAACACTATGCCCGTCCTTTACCAACTTCTTAACCAAATAATACCCAACCTTACCGCCTCCAACAACTACAATATTCATATTCTACTCCACTTGGTCATATTAAAACTTAACCACAGAGAACACAGAGAAACCTTCCCTCTGTGCCCTCAAATTATTAATCTTTCTGTAGCAAGCCCATTTTTAGTTAGCGGGTTAAACTCGTTCACCCGTTCACTTTCCCCCAACCAGCACACTTCCTCAACTGAAGCCCCTCGCTGCTTCCGCAAATAGTTGGGTTTCACAAAGCTCAACCCAACTGAGAACACGGAGAAATTTTTAATTTTTCTCTGTGATCTCTGTGGTTCATTTTTTATCCCCCTGGAAATAATCCGAATATTTCGGAATCTTATCAGACTTAACAACCGCGTAAACAATATCATCTTTTTCAATAATATCATCTTTTCCAACCATATCCAATTTTTTATCTTTTTTGACCAGAATAATTTTAAATTCACTCTTTTTTTCAACCTGTCCTACGGTTTTTCCAATTAAATCTTTATTGGGAACAAAATTTATTAATCTAAATTCACCATTTTCTAAAACGCTTGAATCACTGGAATAATTGGTCTGGACAATCTTATTCTTCATTAATTTGGCAATTAGAGTTGTTCCTCCGACCACATCCAATCCAAGTTTAAAATATGTTTTTTCTTTGCCGGGATCGTAAATTCTGGTTACTATTTTTGATACCTTAAAAATCCCTTTCGCGACCTGAGCGGCCATAATATTTGTATTATCGCGATTCGTTACCGCCGCGAAAGCATCCGCTTTCTCAATCCCCGCCTCCCGCAGGGTATTCTTATCAAAACTGCTTCCAACTACTGTAACCCCGTTAAATCCCGTGCCAAGGCGGCTGAATGAATCAGGATTTTTGTCCACTACTACAACATTATGCCCGTCATTAGCTAAAATACGGGCCAATTGAGCGCCAACGCGGCCGCATCCTCCAATAACAATATACATTTTTACCCCTTGTTTATATCCTAAAGTACTCTGTCCTAAATTCGAGATTATATACTCAAAAACCTATTTGTCAAGGTAAAATAATCTACGGGCGACCCTATGTGGTCGCCCTGAAGAAGAGGGTAGCCACACAGGGCTACCCAGGATTTCTCACTTCGTTCGAAATGACAGAGAATGCGTTCGAAATGACAACTATTTTGGCTCTAAAAGACTCTCGCCTTTTTTAACTTCTTCGCTTATTATTTCCTCGGTTAATATGTGGGGAGTAACAAAAACATAAAGGT
>JBDROR010000149.1:0-10118 GCA_043809805.1 bacterium | reverse complement strand
ATAGGACACTATCTCTCCATCAGAATCATAAGAAGAAGAGCCGTCGAAAAGCGTGGGTGTCCCCATCATTTGTTTTAGCCGGGTATTTCCAATACTAGCCGACGGAGGCTTATTGGTAGGGACAGGAGAGATCAAAGCGTTATAAGCGTTTACTCTTTTTCCGGTTACTGTTTTCCCGTTTAAACTAGAAACAGCATCCCCGCTCGTTAACAGAATTCTTTTCATCGCGTTATAACTCAACTCCGGCCTGTAACCCCACACCAGAGCGGAAATACCTACAACATGAGGCGCGGCCATAGACGTCCCCCTGTAAACGTCGTAACCGCCTGGAACCGTGCTCAAAATATCTACTCCGGGCGCGCCTAAATCAACATCAACGGTTCCATAATCAGAAAAACTCGCCAGCTGATCCTGGCTATCTGTGGCGGCCACCGAAATAACATTCGGTAAATCGAAGTCTGAAGGATAAGTATGGCTGGATGAATGATCTTTAGTATCATTTCCTGCCGCCGCTATAAATAAAATACCATTATCTTTTAACTTTGAAATAGCATCATATTCTGCTTGTGAAAAATGCGAGCCGCCGAAACTGCCATTCACAACTTTAACATTTACGCCCTTTTCCTTCATGTATATCAGATAATCAATAGCGTTTATAATAGCGCCGACATATAGGCCTCCGTCCTCGTCATCACATTTTAAAGCCATAATCTTTACATTCCAGTTAACTCCGGAAACACCTATGGTGTTGTTCCCTGATGCCCCGATGGTGCCTGATACATGTGTGCCATGGCCGTCATTATCCATAGGACTACCGTCATCTGTCACAGCATCATAGCCGTAGACATCATCTACTATACCGTTTCCGTCATCATCTATATTGTTATCTGGAATTTCATCCTTGTTAATCCACATATTTTCTTTGAGGTCGGGATGAGTATAATCAACACCCGTGTCTATGACCGCCGCCACAACATTGCCGCTGCCCGTGGATATGTCCCAAGCCTTATGCGCGTCGATTTTCCCCAGCCCCCATAATTCGTCGAATCTTGGATCATCCGGCAGCTTATCCAAAAGATATCTCACATAATTAGGTTCGGCGAATTCCACATCCGGGTCATTTCTAAGATTTTTGATCGCCCTTTCCACAGTCAATCCGGGCGCTATTTTCACAATCTTCACGGAAAAATTTTTAAAAGACTTTTTAACGCTCATCGCGTTGAGGGAGAAAGCTTTTTGAACCGCTGACATGGACGTTTGCTGTTTAAATTTTACAATTATTTCGCCTTCTTTGTATTCACTTGCATTCACCAAACAAATAGAAGTTAGAAATAAAATAAATACCGTCAAACCTCTTTTTTTTTGCATTTGTATCCTTATTGTAGCATAAAATCTTCTTAATCTTAAGAATGGGGGCGCATCCCATTCTAGACGGTTAATTTAACATTATGTTCTGGAATCGGGTTTGCCCTGAAAGGGCATAATATAATAGCACAGGGTGAAGCCCTGTGGAATATAGCCCATGAAATATAAAGCCCTGAATGGGCGATATAAATTAATCCCAAACATGTTTTTCATCATATTCTACATGATATCCTCTCTAAGTCCCACATTCTTTATTACGCCCCTGCAGGGCTTTTTTGTTTATTGTTAAATCCACCGATGGGCTCTACCCATCGCTATGATATTACACCCCTTTGGGGTGTCTCAATTCGGCATTATTTTCTACCGCCTGAAGTGGGATGCACCCAAGAACGAATTACATTTTTTCTCTTCCCCGATAGTCGAAGCCTGGCCGTGTCCCGGGTAAATTATTGTATCATCAGAATAGACAAGAAGCCTTTCTTTAATCGACAAAAATAAATTCTTTTCCGAGCCGCATGGCAAATCTGTCCGGCCAATTCCTCCGGCAAAAAGCGTATCTCCCGTAAATATTATTTTTTCGCCCGCACATTCCAAACATATACTTCCCTGTGTGTGCCCCGGCGTGTGGATTACTTTTAATTCAAGCGAACCAATTTTGACAATTTCGTTGTCTTTCAAAAACTTATCCGGCGGAATCGTGCTAACCTCATATCCTAAAAAATCAGACAAATTGTGAAATCTCGAAGTCAGCATTTGGCCGTCTTCTTCATGGATTAAAAGAAGGCTTTTTGAATATTCCTTCAGCGCCTTATTGTCAAAGGTATGGTCAATGTGCCCATGACTATTAATAATCGCTAAAACATTCAACGAATTATTTTTAATTACTTCAATTATCTCAGATGCATCCCCGCCCGGATCGATAACAACAACCTCTTTGGTTTTGTCATCTCCAAAAATATAACAATTTGCATCCAACTGTCCGACAACTATTTTTTTGAGAAACATATTGCATTTTGTATTTGTCATTTTAATCACACAATTTTGTCATTTCGAACGAAGTGAGAAATCTTTCCCCGTAGGGGCGAGGCGGTGCCTCGCCCTCCCATTTCGGGCGACCCACCGGGTCGCCCCTACAAATCTTCCTGTATCGAGCTTAAAAAATTCAACGCGTCCAACGGCGTTAGATTTTTTATATCCAGACTTTTTATTTTTTCAATCAATTGTGTCATTTCGACCGCATCATTTGTCATTTCGACCGACCTATCTGTCATTTCGACCGACCTATCTGTCATTTCGACCGAAGGGAGAAATCTTTCCCCCGTAGGGGCGTGATTTATCACGCCCTGATTTCTGGGCGCAATAAATTGCGCCCCTACAACAGATTCCTCACTTCGTTCGGAATGACAAACCATATTATTTTTCTCCAATTCAAACAATATTTCTTTCGCGCGTGTTAAAACCTCCTTCGGAAGCCCCGCAATCTGCGCCACATGAATTCCATAGCTTTTGTCCGCGCCTCCCGGCACAATCTGATGAAGAAAAACAACTTCATCATTCCACTCCCGCACAGCCACATTATAATTTTTTACCCCCGGAAGCAAAAGGCTTAATTCTATCAGTTCATGATAATGCGTCGCGAAAAGCGTCCGCGCTTTAACATGTTTATTAAAATGTAAAAATTCAACAACCGCCCATGCTATGCTTAATCCGTCAAACGTGCTCGTCCCGCGTCCAACTTCGTCTAATATTATAAGGCTCTTTTCTGTCGCGTTGTTTAAAATATTTGCCGTTTCATTCATTTCCACCAAAAATGTACTTTCCCCCTTTGAAAGATTATCCATCGCGCCTATCCGCGTAAAAATCCTGTCCGTTAATCCAATTTCCGCCTCTTCCGCGGGAACAAACGAACCGCAATGCGCCATCAAAGTGATCAAAGCGACTTGACGGATATAAGTTGATTTCCCCGCCATATTAGGCCCGGTTATTATTAAAATCTGGTCGGTTTCAGTATCCATTAAGGTATCATTTGGGATAAATTTTTCCAGATTAATTATCTTTTCAACAACCGGATGCCTGCCTTTTTTGATTATCATTTTCTTGTCTTTTGAAAATTTCGGACGGACATAATTGTTCAAGTATGCCGACAAAGCCAAACCGGCAAGGACATCCAATTCTCCTGCAATATCCGCCAATGTCTGAACAACAACCGTCTCCGGGATTATCAGCCCGCATACTTTTTTGAATATTTCCATTTCAAGATTAACTATCTTCTCTTCCGCGCCTAAAATCTTTGATTCATAATCTTTCAATTCGGGTGTGATATAACGTTCGCAATTTGCCAATGTCTGCTTGCGTATATAATCAGGCGGTATCTGCGGAAGGCTTGGATTGCTGACCTCGATGTAATATCCAAATATCCGGTTAAATCTTACTTTAAGGGATTTTATCTTCGATCTTTCCCTTTCTTTACTTTCATAAGAAATTACCCAGTCTTTTCCCGAAGCAACAATCTCCAAAAGCTCATCTAATTCCTTATTATATCCTTTTTTTATTATCTTGCCCTCTTTTAATCCCCCTCTTTCCCCCTTTAAAAAAGGGGGATCATTATTAATTGATTCTTCAATAATGCCGATAATTTTTTGCCCAACGCTATTATTTTCTTCTATTTTAGTTTTTGCGTTTTTTAATAAACCGGAACTGAATCTTTTAAGTTTATCAGGCAAATCACAAATAATTTTCAGCGATTCTTTTAATGATATCAGATCGCGGGGAGTAACTATATTTATATTATTTAAACGGCCGGCAATCCTTTCAATATCATAAATGTTTGAAATACTTTTTTGTAAGCTATCCCTTTCAATATTACTTTTCAATAATTCTTCCACCGCGTCCAAACGTCCATTAATCAAATCTTCTTTAATTAACGGATGAGTAACCCAAAACCTCAATTTTCTTCCGCCCATGGAAGTTCTTGTCCTATCCAAAATATCCAGCAAATTCCCTATCTCCAGATTTTTTTGCGTCGAGCTGTCCAAAACCATATAATCGGAAACATTGTATTCTTTTAAACGGGATATCTGGTTTAGATTTGATTTCTGGTTTTCTAAAACATAACTGAATAAGGCGCCCGCAGAAGATATCGCGTCATGCCGGTCGTCGCTTATCCCAAAACCTTTCAGTGAATTTGTGTTAAAATGTTTTATCAATTTTTCATAGGCATTTTCCCTGTCATATTCCCAGTCGTTTAAATATGTCAAAAAAATATTTGGGAAATTTCTTTGGAAATTTCCCTCTAATTCTTCTTTTAGTTTTGCGGGCAAAACGCATTCAGACGGATTTAAACGGCTTATTTCATTATTAAGTTTCGCGAATTTATTTTCCCCTTTAAATTCAGCGCATTGGAATTCCCCTGTAGAAATGTCTATAAACGCCATGCCCGCTGAGTGTTGAGAAAACGACAATGCCATCAGAAAATTATTCATGGAATCCTCAAGCATTCCCGATTCCAAAACTGTTCCCGGGGTTATTACTCTGACGACTTCTCTTTTTACCACACCCTTCGCGGTTTTTGGATCCTCAACCTGTTCGCAAACCGCGACTTTAAATCCTTCTTTTATTAAACGCGAGATATATGAAGCCGCTGAATGATGAGGCACGCCGGCCAACGGAACTTTTTGTCCCTGTCCCGCCTCGCGGCTTGTTAACGTAATCTCTAATATTTTCGATGCTATTTTCGCGTCATCATTAAACATTTCATAGAAATCACCCAGTCTGTATAATAATATAGCGTCCTTGTGATTTTCCTTTATCCTCTGATATTGACGCATCATCGGGGTTAAAATTTCCATAGGCTAACTTCCTTTATAATACCGTTCCATGACATTCGACAATGACAATCCCGTAGGGGCAGGTCCCCGTGCCTGCCCTCTTTTTTATTGACCTAAAATATCAAAGCTTTTATCCGATTTTCAAGTTTAATCCTAAAATCTTCAGGTTTATCAGGTTCCCACTCAATACGGTTTCTATGGGCAAGATCAAAATGAACACCTTCTTTTAAGATAGATATTTTTCCCCCATTATTATCAAAAAGACTCTTAATGTCATTCCCTGACTCATCTTTTAGTATTTCGTCTTTTAGCCAATCTTTCCTGCATGTATATATAACATCTAGTCCGAGGCCATAAGCAAAACCAGCTTCAAAATAAACCCCACCTCTATAACCTGTCAAATCACATACCATAAATCGGCTTCTTCTAATTTGTGCTACAATTTCATCGTTTATATCATTTATATGCTCAACATTATCAATCTTTACCGCTTCATACCGAGGTATTTTCTACCCTTTCTCAATAAATTCAATAGCTGGTTTTATTGCATTATCATATACTTTTTGCATTTCTGGAGAAAACCACATTGCTACAAAACATTGACGGGAATTTTTATTAGGTTTTTGAATTTCTTTTATTCGCTGATAACCTTTTACTGTTATAAAACAATTATTTTGAGGATTCATTTGATCTGGACCGAAAATAAAACCCTCTTTGAGCAATAAATTACAAATCGCTTTTAATTCACCTGGACCACTACAATAATATATTGGATAATTAGTATTAATTTTAATGTCTATTATTGATCCAACATAATTTGATCGTTTATCAAATGTTATAAGTGCATGATCCATTTTTTCGATAGGATTTAATGGTTTGAATTGTGATACGATTTTTCTAAAATCATCTAATGTTAATTCTCTTTTCATAGACTTTCTACCTCTTGTTTCCCATTCATTACGAAGTGTTATACTAATTGCATTTTTATTTTTTTCTGAAAATTTTTCTCCGCCATAATCGTCAACTGCATCTTTATCTATATGAATTGACCCGCAACAATTACAAAAATATGATGTAAGAGAATTTGGAAGACCATCCCCGGATTCTTTTCTGACATCATTATTACAAAATAAGCATTTGATACTCATAAGTTTCCTCTCTTATATTTTTAACTATAATTTCCTAATTGTTGTTACACTATTGCATCGGGCAGGCACAGGAACCTGCCCCTACAATCCACACCCGTTAAATTTTAAATAATCGTGAAAATATATTCGTGCAATTATTTTATAATAACATTCAGTGAATATTTATACGCCATTTTATGTACTATATTTTCAGTTTTTATTCCGGTAACTATCTCGGTAATTTTCAATTTATTTCGGTAATTGCCCTTTTACTTGGGAAAATATCATTTTACCACTAAAATACTTTAATTTATTAAATATTTTGATTACAGATTTTATAATAAATAATTGAATTGGAGGATCTTTTTTGCCCAGAAATAAATCACAAAAAAGCAATATATCAAAAAATATTTTAGTAGAAGCAAAAAAAAGGAAATAAACAGCCCTGAATTTTAACACGCATCACAAATTTTCTAATTTTTCCATCCATAGATTAAAATGTTTACACTCTTTTCTAATAGCATTTAATCCAATTCTGTTTGTTATTAATGGCCCATGGAGTGTTTTTTGATAAGAAGGGAATATATCAGATAAACGTTTTGATGGAATAGTATTTGGATTGTTATTGATTTCTTCTGTAGAATGAAACTGCTTTTTAATTTCAAATATTTCATTTACTTTTTTTCTATTATTAAAAACTTTTCTTATTTCTTCCGGTGAAACGAATACCAGCGCTTCAAATTCATGCAATTGTAAATAAGGAATAAATCTAGGATTATTTATATCTTTTTGAAACAGATTTTCAAGAGAGGCAACTCTATCAAAACAAGTATTCCCTTGGATTAAATCTTTATATGGAACTATAGAAAAAAATCCATAATAATCAATCATTGTTGTTATAATACAGGCGCTATTATCTTGTAAAAGACGCATTATATCATTTTTGACTTTATCGTAAGATGTAATTCCACCTTTAAAAGTTAAACCGGATTTCACTCTTTTTGTTTTTGCAATCACCGGATTACAATATAACTTATCCCCAAAATAGGGTAGAAATACTCTTTTTACAAAAGTTTCTTCTGTTTGTCCTTCAACTAAAATATGTATTTTCTTCATAATAAGGCTTACGGCCTGCCGCCAAATATATTTTTCTCCCATAAATCACCCAACCCGTATTCTTCAAGCCAATTTTCCATATCTTTTTTCTCTAATCTTTTGAAAGTTGATTGATCAATATCTCTATCAACCACAATAATATCTCCTGGATCAAATTGGTTCACAAATGTAACAGATTGTGTTGCGATAATTATTTGTGTTTTTGTCGCAGCGCTTTTAATCAGGCTTGATAATAGCGTAATGGCATAAGGATGAAGCCCTAATTCAGGTTCATCAAGCAAAATGATAGAAGGCAGATTAGGTTGAAGTAAAAGAGTTGTGAGACAAATAAATCTTAGTGTGCCATCTGAAAACGAATGAGAGTTAAATAAAACATCGGAACCTTTTTCTTTCCATTCTAACTGGATAAGATTATCATTAATTGGATTTTGCCTGAGGATAAAATCATCAAAAAACGGGGCAACTGTTTGAATTGTTTCTACAATATTTCTATAATCCTGCGGGTATTTTTGTTTAAGATAAAATAAATATGCCGCGAGGTTTGAAGCATCAGGCTGGAGGATAATATTATCATTAATATTACCAAATTGTTTCATTTTCGAAGAATCACTTGTGTCATGGAAGTGATATAATTTCCAACTCTTAATAGTATCTAAAATATATTTGGCAGACTTTTCAGATTGCTGGACATCATACATGTTTGTTTCATTATTGCCATTATATTCAAATGCAATATATGGGGTTTTATATCCTGCGCCAAGGAAGCAGCCTTTTTCTTTCGAAAATATTAATGTATTTTTTAAAGTAGGAATCAAAGAAAAGTGATAACTATTTGGTCCAAAAAATAAATCTACAAATAATTCTTTTGTCTGCTTCTGTCCAAAATACAATAATGTATCAACCCCGCCTGATTGAGCAACATATACCTGAAGATTTTTTTCGATTATTTTATTGATTAATTTAAAAAGAGAAACAAAGTTAGATTTTCCAACACCATTTGCCCCTATCAAAATGTTTAATGCTTTTAATTCAATGCTCATTTCTTTAACAGATTTGAACCCTTTTACTTTTATTTCTTTAAGCATAATAAATTTCCCCTATGGGATTACTCTTTATTTTTTTTGATAAATATCTCATCAATCTTATTAAAAATGGCCAATGCTTCTTCTTTTTTTCCATTTTTAAGATATAAAAGATACAAATTTTTATACGCCTGGCCTAAATTACTCTTGTTCCTGACCACTTCCAGATACAAATTTATCGCCCTGTCTTTCTGCCCCATTTTTTCATATATCTCGCCAAGCGCAAAATTTATTTCGGGGACATTGGGATATTTGGATAACATCTCTTCATAAAAAGCAATCATCTTTTCAAATTCCTGTTCTTCAAAATACGCGTCCTCTAATTTTTTATCGATTTTAGAAAGGCTCCGCGGATCAAGATTAATCACCGTCTGCCATTCTTCAATCGCTTTAGGAATTTTACCTTCACTGTAATAAATATTGCCTAATCCAATACGCGCGTTAACACACTCATCATATAAATCAATAGCCTCTTTATAGTTCTTCATAGCTTCTTTAAGATTCTGCTTTTTAATATAATTATCGCCGATATAACTTATAATCGCGGCTAATTCCTTTTTATCCTGAGAATTCTGAAGCTTCAAAATTCTTTTCTGTACTTCATAAACTTCTTCCCACTTATCCAGCCGTTTAAGAATATTTTTAAATGAAATATTTAATCCCAGCTCTTTAAATACAAACCCCATAAGTTTGTCAATAATATTATTAATCTTATCCCAATCCTTATTGTTCGCCATAATATAATCATTTAAAAGGCAAAAATACGTTTTTATCAGCATATCCCTGGAAATCGTCTGCCTCAGCGTAATTCCCTCATGAATCTTTATGGCCTTTTCATAGTTCCCCTTTTTTCCATAGATATCTCCTAATTTCAAATATGCCTCTATGTTGTCGGTATCTAATATCACCGCTTGTTTTAAAGCAACAAGCGCCGCGTTAAAATTCTGTTCAATAATTAAATTTAACGCTTTAATGTAATATTCATTGGCTTCTTTTTTAGTCTTGCTTTTTAATCTCTGTATCTGCCAATTTTTATGAAAAACTATCCATCCAAGGAAAAAACCCAATAGCAGTAATCCTATTTGCGGCATTTATGCTCCTCCTAGTATGATTATCATTTCGAACACACATCTTGTCATTTCGAACGCACAATTTGTCATTTCGACCGAAGGGAGAAATCTTTCCCCGTAGGGGCAGCCCTGCGTGGCTGCCCTCTTTTACAGGGCGACCACATAGGGTCGCCCCTACAACAGATTCCTCGCTTCGCTCGGAATGACAACATGCTTTTTTGACATTATATGTCTTCTTTGGGGAATTCCTCTGTTTCCACAATATCTATATTACGAAACGATTTTAATTCTTCATTTTGTTTATCTATTAAATCCTCTAAACGTTTTATCTCCCGCGATAATCGAAATTGGCGAAAAATTCCGATCAGGCTCACTATTACCATACCTACAATCATCGAAATAATTATTATAAAAATTAACGGGACTTCAGGAGAATGCCAGCTAAAAAAATCCATGGCTATCGGCTTTGGATTCTGAATACCTAAAACAACAAACAAAAGCACTAAAATAAATAGAAAAATTATTTTTAAT
>JBDROR010000148.1:0-13822 GCA_043809805.1 bacterium | reverse complement strand
GTTTGTCATTCCGAACGAAGTGAGGAATCTGTTGTAGGGGCAAATCCCCCTTAATCCCCCTTTTGCAAAGGGGGAAATAGGGGGATTTATTGAGGAAAGATTTCTCCCTTTGGTCGAAATGACAGTTATTACGAACGACGAATTGGGGGTTATATGTTAAAAAAAGTATTTTACATATTTTTCATTTTAAGCACAATTGTGTGTGTGATTTACGCCAAAAATAAAAAGGAGGATATTTTGCTGCCTGTTAATCAAGCTGAAAAGTTTGTTTTAGAGAATGGTATGACTGTAATATTGAAAAATGTCCCCACAATAGACGCGGTAGCGATGCAGGTATGGATAAAATCCGGCAGTATCGATGAAGGCGAATATCTCGGGTCAGGCATATCTCATTTTGTGGAACACATGTTTTTTAAAGGGACGGAAAAAAGAAAGGAAGGCCAGCTGTCAAGAGCAATAAAAAAAGCGGGCGGGGATTTAAATGGATACACGGCTAATGACCGGGTGGTTTATCTTTTAACTGTCAGTAAAGATTTTTTTGATACCGGCCTTGATGTTTTGTCTGACGCGGTGATGAACGCGAGTTTCGATTCAACGGAATTGGAAAAAGAAAGAAATGTAATTCTAAAAGAAATAAATATGAATTTGGATGATCCTGGCCGTTGTATGTATCGTTTATTTTGGGAGGCGGTTTATACAAAACATCCTTATCGATATCCGGGGATAGGTTATAAAGATCTTTTTATGAGTTTAACGAGAAATGATGTTTATAATTATTACAAGCAAACTCATATACCGAATAATATGATTTTTACGGCTGTTGGTAATTTCGAGATTCCTACGGCATTAGAAAAGATTAAAAACGCGTTTAAAGATTTTAAAGGACAATTAAAAGCGCCTTCGATAATAGAGCCCGAGCCAAAACAAATAAGTAAACGTTTAGTGTTTAAGGAGTCGGATGTTCAGGTAGCGAGGCTTAGTATGGGGTTTCACACGGTTGATTTATACAGCGATGACATGTATCCATTAGACGTTTTAGCTATAATTCTGGGGGAAGGCGAGGCCTCCAGGCTGGCTAAAAAAATAAAAAATGAAAAGACTCTGGCTTACACAATTCATTCATGGTCATATACTCCTCAGTATCCAGGAGTTTTTGGGATAAGCGCTATGTTGGATGATAAAAATATCGATCAAGCGCAAAATGAGATATGGACTATACTCGAAAAATTAAAGAAAAAAGAAGTGTCTGATTCTGAACTTGATATGGCTAAACAAAAGGTGGTAAGCAGTCATATTTTTTCCAAACAGACAATAGAAGGTATGGCGGGCCAGCTGGCAATGGATGAGATGACTACCGGTGATATGAATTTTGACGAGGTTTACACTCAAAAGATTAAGAATGTAAATAAAAAAGATTTGCAAAAGGCTGCCCGGAAATATTTTACTCGGGAGAATTTAACCGTTGCCATTTTGAGCCCGGTAAAAAAAGTAGAATCGAAGGATAAAGAGAAAAAGTCTGTTCCTTTTATGTCTGACGCGCGGAAGATAGATTTATCCAATGGATCCGTTTTAATAGTGAAAGAGGATAAGCGCCTGCCTATTGTTTCAATCAGGATTGGGTTTATGGGCGGTTTGAGGTTTGAGGATGAGTTTAATAACGGTGTAACAAATTTTATGAAAGAGCTTCTTTTAAAAGGGACAAAAAAAATGGACGCGGATGAAATCAGCCGGAAGATTGAGAGCAAGGGAGGGACGATTAACGCGTTTAGCGGGAGAAATTCTTTTGGTTTATCCGTGGACGTTTTAAAAGAAAATATTGACGAGGCATTGGAGCTTATTAATCAAATATTGACCTCCTCTATATTTCCTGAAGAAGATGTTGAAAAAATACGCGAAAAGATTTTAGCGGATATAGCGAGCGAACAGGATGACGTTCTCCGCGCGGCCTCAAACCTTTTTATGTCCACTCTTTTTGAAAGGCATCCATATCGTTTGCGCCACACGGGCAGTATCGAGTCTGTAAAAAGAATAACAAGAAACGATATTGTAAAATATTATCATAATTATTGTCGTCCCAATAATATGGTTTTAGCCGTGTATGGAGATATAGACTCGAATAAAATTCAAAAGAAAATAAACAAAAAGTTTTCTAATTTTGAAACGCAGGAATTGCCCATAGTCCGGGTACCTGAAGAATTAGAGCCTCTTAATATAAGGAAAGTTGAAAAATTTAATAATAAAACCCAGTCGGTGATTATTCTTGGTTTTTTAGCGCCTAATCTGAAAAGTCAGGATTATTATCCGTTGGAAGTTTTAACCTCTGTCTTAAACGGACTTGGTTCGCGAATGTTTGAAGATCTGCGCGGCGAAAAAGCGTTAGCGTATTATGTGGGCAGCCGTTATATGCCTGGTATAGAAACAGGCGCGTATTTATTTTATATCGGAACAATTCCTTCAAAAAGAGAAGAGGCCGTTAAAGGAATATTGGATCAGATTAAAAAACTGCGGGAAGAAGATATTACTGTGGAAGAACTTCAAACGGCAAAACAGAATCTGATTGGGCAAAAAGCGATTTCATTAGAAACTATCGGCGCTCAGGCATTTTCTTCCGGATTGAATGAATTATACGGCCTGGGGTATAATTGGGATGACAAATATAAAGAAATGATTAATAAGGTGACTGCTGAGAATGTCAAAAGCGCGGCAAGGAGATACTTTAATCTTAATACTTATACTATAGCTGTCGTTGAACCGAAAACAAAGAAATAAAAATCCCCCTTTTTCCCCCTTTATAAAAGGGGGATTAAACGGAGAAATAAAAATCCCCCTCTTTCCCCCTTTTAAAAGGGGGATTAAAGGGGGATTTTTAGATGAAAAAGAAAACAGAATAACTAGTTTACTGCCTCTTTTAATGCCTTTCCTGCTTTGAAAGAAGGAACTTTTCGTGCCGCTATTTTTATACTTGCTCCGGTTTGCGGATTGCGGCCTGTTCTTGCCGCTCTTTTGCGAACGTTAAAAGAACCAAACCCCACTAATTGCACACTCTCGCTTTTGGATAACGCCTTTGTAATAGTTTCAATTACCGTGTCAACTGCCGAAATAGCGTCTTTTTTGCTAAGCCCCACACTGTCAGAAACCTTATTAATGATGTCAGCCTTTGTCATAAATTTTCTCACCCCCTTTCAAAATCTAAAAAAATTCTAACATATTATTTGGAAGTGTCAAGAGAAAAAAACCAAAACTCAAAATTGCAAAAATCAAAAATGTTGTGTCCTTTGGACAATATTTAAAATATTATGAAGTGATACATCACTTTTAATTTTTGCGTTTTGAGTTTTTTGGAGCTTTATTTATTTGACAGAAAAATGGAAAAGGCTTATAATTAACGCTTAGTTTTAGTATGGAAAAAATTCAAATGTAAGATTTCTCGCTTTGCTCGAAATGACAAAATACGAACGACGCCATGCCTGCCGGCAGGCAGGAAATACGGACGACGAATTGTTGTCATTCCGAGCGGGAGCGAGGAATCTATAAGAAAGGCGGGTTTATGCGAAGTGACATAATGAAAAAAGGTATAGACAGGCTGCCTCATCGTTCGCTTTTTAAAGCGATGGGATATTCGGATTCCGAAATCCAGGGGCCTTTGATTGCTGTCGCGAATTCGGCTAATGAAATTATACCGGGGCATATTCATCTTCGCCAGATTGCGGACGCGGTTAAAGCGGGTATTAGAATGGCCGGCGGGACACCGGTTGAATTTGGGGTGATTGGTGTGTGTGATGGAATAGCGATGAATCATGACGGGATGAAATATTCTTTGCCAAGCCGCGAGATTATCGCTGATTCGATTGAGATTATGTGTTCGGCGCATCCTTTTGACGGTCTGGTTTTAGTTGGTAATTGCGACAAAATTATTCCCGGAATGCTTATGGCTGCCGGGAGGTTGAATATCCCGGCGATTTATATAAGCGGCGGGCCGATGCTGGCGGGAAATTATAAAGGGAAATGTCTTGATTTAATAAGCACGTTTGAAGCTGTCGGCAAGGTTAGATTAAATCAAATGGCTAAAAAAGAATTATTGGCATGGGAGGATGCCGCGTGCCCGGGTCCGGGTTCATGCGCGGGACTTTTTACGGCTAATTCAATGAACTGCTTAAGCGAGGCTTTGGGAATGGCGCTGCCGGGGAATGGAACGATTCCCGCGGTTGACAGCCGGCGTATCAGATTAGCGAAACAGGCAGGCCGAAAAATATTGGAATTGATAAAGAAAAATATTACTCCTGAAAAAATAATGACGCCAAAGGCGTTTGAAAACGCGATGGTTGTTGATATGGCGTTTGGCGGTTCGAGTAATACGACATTGCACCTGCCGGCGATCGCCAAAGAGGTTGGCATTGATTTGTTATTAAATGAGTTTAACAAAATCAGCCGGAAGACACCGCACCTTTGCAGTATGTCGCCGGGAGGGAAGTATCATCTTGAGGATTTAGACAGAGCTGGCGGTATTCCGGCTTTGATGAAAGAGTTGGCCCGTAAAAAATTACTTAACCTTGAGGAAATTACAGTGAACGGTATTAAAGTAAAAGAAAATATAAAAGACGCGGAGATTATAGATTGTGATGTAATAAGGCCGTTAAATAACCCGTATCATAAGACAGGCGGGCTGGCGGTACTTTTTGGAAATATTGCGCCTGATGGATCTGTAGTGAAAGAGGCGGCTGTATCAAAAGAGATGTTAAAATTCACAGGCCGCGCACGGATTTTTGAATCGGAAGAGTTTGCCGTTAAGGCGATTTTTGGAAAGAAAATAAAGCGTGGCGACTGTATTATTATTCGCAATGAAGGCCCTAAAGGCGGGCCGGGAATGCGCGAAATGCTTACACCAACCTCCGCTGTAATGGGTATGGGGCTGGGCGAAAGTGTTGCGCTTTTAACCGACGGCCGTTTTTCCGGAGGGACAAGAGGCGCGTGTATCGGTCATATTTCACCGGAGTCTGCGGCAGGCGGGCCTTTGGCTATTGTTAAGGAAGGAGACATAATTGAAATTGACATTCCCAACCGGAAATTGAATGTCCGGTTGACGAATGAAGAAATAAAAAATCGGTTTAAAAACTGGAGCCCTAAAAAATCTGTCTCAACAAACAGCTATTTAAACCGGTATAAAAAAATGGTTACTTCGGGAAGCAATGGAGCGGTTCTTAAATAAGGAGATGTTAGCCGGTTGCCGGTTAGCCAGTTAGGTTTATTGTCATTCCGAGCGTCTTTGTTGTCATTCCGAGCGGGAGCGAGGAATCTGTTGTAGGGGCGACCCGGTGGGTCGCCCGAAATGGGAGGGCGAGGCACCGCCTCGCCCCTACGAGGAAAGATTTCTCCCTTCGGTCGAAATGACAATGTTTGGATGGAAATGATTTAGTGATATTGGCGGGGAATTTTATATTGGGGTAAAAATGCAAAAGTTTAAAATTCAAAATTATAAATTTTTAGTGTTGTTAATTTTGTTTTTGACAGTTTTTTCTTCAAATATTTTCGCTGATCCGTTAGATAACTGGTATTGGAGAAATCTTTTGCCGCAGAGCAATGCTATTCAAGGAGTAGCTTATGGTAATAACACGTTTGCGGCGGTTGGAGAGAATGGAACAATTTTGACCTCGTCTGATGGAGTTTCCTGGGTAAGCAGGACATCCGGGATTACCAGCCCGCTTTTTGGAGTAACATATGGCAATAGTATGTTTGCGGCGGTGGGAGGGGCTGGAACAATTTTGACCTCGTCCGATGGAATTTCTTGGATAAGCGGAACCTCTGGGGTTACCGGATTGCTTTTAAGAGTAATATACGACAATGCTATCTTTGTGGCGGTGGGAGAGGCTGGAACAATTTTGACCTCATCTGATGGAATTTCTTGGGTAAACAGAACCCAAGGGGCTGCTGACGCGCTTTATGGGGTAACATATGGCAATAACACATTTGTGGCGGTGGGAGATAACGGGACAATTTTAACTTCAACAGATGGAATTTCCTGGGTAAGCGGAACATCCGGGGTTGCCGGCGCGCTTTATGGGGTAACATATGGCAATAGTACGTTTGTGGCGGTGGGAGGGGATGGAACAATTTTAACCTCATTTGATGGAATTTCCTGGGCAAGCAGAACTTCTGGGATTACTGATGCTATTTCCGGAGTAACATACGCCAACGACACCTTTGTGGCGGTGGGAGATAGTGGGACAATTTTAACTTCAACAGATGGAATCTTCTGGATCGGCAAAATCTCCGGGGTTACCAGTTGGCTTTTTGAGGTAATCCATGGGAATAACATCTTCGTGGCGGTTGGAGAGGCTGGAACGATTTTGACCTCATCTAATGGTGGAACCACATGGATAAGTGGAATCTCTGCGACTACTGACGCGCTTTCTGGAGTAACATATGGCAATAACATCTTTGTGACAATAGGGAACAATGGGACAAGCGGGACAATTTTAACGTCAGCAAATGAAATCTCATGGATAAGCAGGGTCTCAGGGACTACTGATATGTTTTTTGGAGTAGCATATGGTAATAACACATTTGTGGCGGTGGGAGATAACGGGACAATTTTAACTTCAACAGATGGAATCTCCTGGGCGAGCAGAACCTCCGGGACTGCCGGCGCGCTTTTTGGAGTAACATATGGCAATAACACATTTATGGCAGTGGGAGATAACGGGACAATTTTAACTTCAATAGATGGAATCTCCTGGACAGCCAGAACCTCCGGGATTACTAATACGCTTTGTGGAGTGATATATAGCAATAACGTTTTTGCGGCGGTTGGAGAGGATGGAACAATTTTGACCTCATCTGATGGAATTTCCTGGGCGAGCAGAACCTCTGGGGCTGTTGACGCGCTTTATGGGGTAACATATGGCAATAACACATTTGTGGCGGTGGGAGATAACGGAACAATTTTAACTTCAATAGATGGAATCTCCTGGGCAGTCGGAACCTCCGGGATTACTAATATGCTTTGTGGAGTGACATATAGCAATAATGTTTTTGCGGCGGTGGGAGAGGCTGGAACAATTTTGACCTCATCTGATGGAATTTCCTGGACAAGCAGAACATCCGGGGTTGCTGACGCGCTTTATGGGGTAACATATGGCAATAACGCCTTTATGACGGTGGGATTTGCCGGAACAATTCTTCAATCCGATTCAACTACATCTCCTGATATGTTGATTGTACCAACTGCCCTTAATTTTGACAGCGTCAATGTGGATAATTTATCATCTGATAAAACAGTTACGGTTAAAAATATCGGCCAATCCGATCTTGTTATAAATACGATTAGTATAACCGGCGTGAATGACGATGAATTCAGTATCCAAAATGACGACTGTTCCGGCCGGACAATGACGACTTTGGAAAACCGCGCGATTGATGTAATTTTCGAGCCGAAATCGAAAGGCTCGAAAACAGCTGATTTGTCGATTCCTTCCAATGATCCGTATAATTCTACTATAACCGTGTCATTAATCGGTTATGGATTAAATAATCCGCCTCAAGTGAATTTAACGGCTATACCGTCTTCAGGGCAAGTACCTTTGACGGTTAATTTTACTGCCGGCGCGTCCGACACGGATGGTTCTATAGTAGGTTATGAATGGGATTTTGATGGAAACGGGAGTTATGATACGGCAACGACTGCTAACACTGTGAGTTGTAATTACATTTTAACCGGCGGTTATAACGCGAAAGTAAGAGTAACAGATAATGATGGCGCGACTGCTGAAAAATCTGTTAATATAACAGTTACGCGGCCTCAAGACAATTTGCCATTGGGGAATCTCGATATAAGTTCACCCGGTTCAGCGAATCGTGTTGACGGCTATGATTTATATGTTTTCAGTAAGGCATTTGGATTACTGCCCGGGGATTCCAATTGGAATATATTCGCGGATTTAGATGGGAATAGCATTGTTGATGGAAATGATTTAGTGATATTGGCGGGGAATTTTGGGAAGAAAAATTAGACTGGTAAAATAAAAAAAGGGGAAAAATATGCGTCATACAATTTCGTTATTAGTTCGAAACAGGCCGGGTGTTTTATCTCATATTGCGGGGCTTTTTAGCGCGAGGGGATATAATATAGACAGTCTTACGGTAGGTGAGACGGATGATAGTACAGTATCGCGCATGACGATTGTTACAATAGGCGATGACAGGATTATTGAGCAGGTAACTAAACAGCTTAATAAATTAATTGATGTAATCAAAGTTGTCGATTTAACCGACCAGCCTTTTGTTGAGAGGGAACTTATTTTGATAAAGGTGCAGGCGGAGGGAGGGAAAAGATCGCAGATCATTGAGATTACGGATATATTTCGCGCGAAGATAGTGGATGTAAGTCCGAAGACGGTTACAATTGAGGTCACCGGCGATGAGGGAAAGATTCAGGCTATTATTGAGCTCCTTAATCCTTTTGGAATAAAAGAAATCGCGCGAACGGGAAAAGTGGCGATAGCTAGAGGAAAGTCGTCAGTCGATAGTAGATAGTCGTCAGTGAATATGTCGATTGGGCGACCCATCGGGTCGCCCCTACTATCGACTAACGACTAACGACTATCAATGTCATTCCGAGCGGGAGCGAGGAATCTGTTGTAGGGGCGCAATTTATTGCGCCCAGAAATCAGGGCGTGATAAATCACGCCCCTACGGGATAAAGATTTCTCCCTTCGGTCGAAATGACAATTATTACGAACGACGAAATACGAGCGGCGAACAACATAACGAAGGGGGACTAATATGTTAAAGTCAGGTTCAGAAATTTTATTAGACGCATTGGAAAAAGAAGGAGTAAATACAATTTTTGGGTTTCCAGGCGGGACAGTTTTGCCTATTTACGACGCGATTTATAGTTCCAGGATCAGGCACATTCTTGTCCGCCACGAGCAGGGCGCGGCGCACGCGGCAGATGGGTATGCCCGTTCAACCGGGAAGGTTGGAGTATGTTTGGCTACATCGGGGCCCGGCGCGACAAATTTAGTTACCGGTATCGCGACCGCGTATATGGACTCCATTCCAATGGTGGCAATTACAGGACAGGTTGGCACTGATCTTTTAGGAAATGACAGTTTTCAGGAGGCGGATATTTTCGGGATTACTATACCTGTTACCAAATACAATTACCTGGTAAAAAAGGTCGAAGACCTGCCAAAAGTTATTAAAGAGGCGTTTCATATCGCGCGGACAGGCAGGCCGGGGCCGGTTTTGATAGATATTCCCAAAAATATCCAGGTCGCGAAAATGGACTATATCGGTTATCCGAAAGAGATAAATATACCAAGTTACAGTCCTACTGTTAAAGGTAATCTGCGCCAGATTAAATTGGCGGCTGAGGCAATCAGGAAGGCGGAACGTCCGGTAATTTACGCGGGGGGGGGAGTAATAATTTCCGGCGCGTCTGAAGAATTGAAACATTTCGCGGAAAAAATTAACGCGCCGGTGACAATGACGCTAATGGGTTTAGGCGGTTTTCCGGGGACACATGAATTATCTATGGGAATGCTTGGAATGCATGGAACGAGGTATGCCAATTACGCGGTTACGGAAAGCGATTTATTAATTACAGTTGGCGCGAGGTTTGACGACAGGGTTACCGGAAAGCTTTCCGCGTTTGCTCCAAACGCGAAGATTATCCATATTGATATTGACCCCGCGGAGATTGGTAAACGCAAGAAGGCTGATATCCCTATTGTTGGCGATATTAAACAGGTTCTTCAGTCTTTGATAAAAGAGATAAAAACAGATTGTCCGAAGGCCGCCCATAGTTTTAACGACGGGTGGGCAAAACGGATTGAAAAATGGAAAAAGGATCATCCGCTTGTTTATAATGAAAAGGGTAAACTTAAGCCCCAGTTTGTTATTGAAAAGATTTATGAGATAACAAAAGGGGACGCGATTATCGCGACTGAAGTCGGTCAGAACCAGATGTGGGCCGCGCAGTTTTATAAATTTGACAAACCGCGGAAATTTTTGAGTTCAGGCGGTTTGGGGACAATGGGTTATGGCCTTCCCGCGGCGATTGGCGCGCAGGCGGCGAATCCGGGAAAGGTTGTTTTTGATATTGCCGGAGACGGAAGCATTCAGATGAATATTCAGGAATTGGGGACGGCGGTTTGCGCGAAATTGCCTGTTAAAATCGCGATTCTCAATAATTTTTATTTGGGTATGGTTCGCCAGTGGCAGCAGTTGTTTTTTGACAAACGTTATTCAAATACATGTCTTGCGGGAAATCCTGATTTTGCCGCTATCGCTAAGGCGTACGGGGCGCATGGGATTCTAGTTAAGAAATCAGAGGATGTTCTTCCCGCGCTAAAAGAGGCTATGAAAATTAATGACCGGCCGACAGTAATTGATTTTCACGTTGACCGGGAAGAAAATGTTTTTCCAATGGTTCCAACGGGCGCGGCAATAAATGAGATGATTGAGTTGTCGTGAACTAAAAGGATTTAATGGAAATTTGGAATCCAGAGCCTTTTTGGAATATATTCGCGGATTTGGATGGGAATAATATTGTTGACGGGGATGATTTAGTAATATTGGCTGGGAATTTTGGGAAGAAAAATTAATTTTAAATGAAAACACTTGTCCAGATTCAAAAACAATTATCTTTAGGCCAGTTTGAATTCAGCCGGCATGCATTTAAGCGGGTAGTTGAACGTAACATTAGCGAGGAAGAAATAAAAGAAACAGGAAAGGGTGCGGAAATTATTGAAAATTATCCTGATGATAAATATTCTCCAAGTTATTTGTTATTGGGTTTTACTAAAACAGGGCGTCCATTACATATGCAAGTATCACTTATTGAATCAGATTTTGTAAAAATCATTACAATATATGAACCAGATGAAAGGGAGTGGATTAATTATTCTAAACGGAGGTGAATGATGTTTCGTTGTCATGTATGTGGTTTCTTAGAAGCCAGAAGAGATTATGTTAAGGAGATGTTTTTGATTGATGATAAACCAGTATTAGTTGAACACATTCCAACAATGATTTGTGCGCGTTGTGGTGAAGAAATCTTTAGCCGTGAGACAGTAGAGAGAATAAGACAAATGGCACATGGAGAAACATCACCTGTAAAATCTATTACGATGGATGTATTTACTTTTGCATAGGTATAGCTAAATAATATTATTGAATGATTTGGTAATATTGGCGGGGAATTTTGGGAAGAAGAATTAATTTAATTAGTGTTGGTTAAAGAATTTTGTTGACAAGGAATCCATTTTCGGCGATAATTGAAACCATGAAATATATTAAAAGGCTTATAGAGAATAGAATCAGGCGCGCGCTTGAGCGGGACAAAAGTGTTCTTTTACTCGGAGCGCGGCAGACTGGGAAAACAACGTTGGTTCGTCAATTTAAGCATGATATGTCGATTTCATTCGTGCAACCGGACGTGAGACAACGATATGAAAAATCGCCGCATCTGCTCAGAGGAGAAGTAGAATCGTTGAGACTTGAGGAAACAGGGAAACTCCCGCTGGTTGTTTTGGATGAGATTCAGAAAGTGCCGTGTATTCTTGATGTTGTTCAGGATTTGATTGACCGCCGGCAAGCTAATTTTATACTCACGGGATCGAGCGCCCGTAAGCTTCGCAGAGGCGCTCAGGTTAACCTTCTTCCGGGGAGGGTTGTCGCTTTCCGAATGGATCCATTTAGCTTGCAGGAGTTACCAGCGAAAGATTTAGACGAAAGGATTTTGTATGGTTCATTGCCGGGGATTCTTGCTGTTCCCGTGCTATCGGACAGAGAAACAGATTTGGCGGCGTATGTAACGACTTATCTGGAAGAAGAAATTCGCGCAGAGGCTGTTGTGCGGAATTTAGGAGATTTTGCGAGGTTTTTGGAATTGGCGTCTTCAGAATCAGGAGGTATTATAAACTTAAGAAAATTATCCCAAGAGATAGGCGTCTCTCATACTACAATCGGTGCGTACTATCAGATATTAGCGGATTGTCTTATCGCTGAGCGAATCGAACCGTTAACTCAAAGTAAGACAAGGAAGAAACTTACTAAGTCTGAGAAGTATTTGTTCTTTGACCTTGGGGTTAGACGGCTTGCGGCGCATGAAGGAACAATGCTTCCCAAGGATACGATGGGGTTGTTGTTTGAGCAGTTTGTCGGCATGGAACTTTTGAGGTCGGCGCGCACAAATGGCCGAAGGGCCAATATCCGGTTTTGGAGGGACCCAGATGGGCCCGAAGTCGATTGGGTTGTTGATGAGAATGGCATTTATATCCCGATAGAAGTTAAGTGGACAGAAAACCCCACGTCGAGCGATATACGCCATTTGGAGGTTTTCATTTCCGAATACAAGTCGGCAGAGACAGGCTTTCTTATTTGCCGGGTTCCGCGCAGGGCGAAATTGAGTGAAAAAGTATTCGCCCTACCGTGGCAATGTATTAATGATGTTTTCAACGGTAAACAGGAACGAGCTTTTTAGTCGGGAGTTTGAGTTATAATTGAGGAAAGGTGTGAGACAGAATGAAAAATTATATATTTTTAGTAAGGCATTTGGGTCTGAGCCATTGGCTTTTAACTGGAATATATTCGCGGATTTGGATGGGAATAATATTGTTGATGGAAATGATTTGGTAATATTGGCGGGGAATTTTGGGAAGAAGAATTAAACATTAATGAATTTTATATGGAGGAATAAAAGAATGGGAAATGTAATATCTTTTACGGAAGTTTTGGAAAGGGCTGACGGCCTATCGTTGGATGAACAAGAGACACTAATGGATGTTTTGCATCGGCGTATGATTGATCGTCGTCGTGTGGAGTTGGCGAAGGAAATCCAGAAGGCTCAGCGAGAATTTAAAAAAGGCCAATGTAAGCCTGCAACTGTATCTGAAATTATGCAGGAGATATTATCTTGAAAAAGGAATTGGTAAAATCTAATGCCTTTATTAGAGCGGCGCGACAGAAAGTTAAAAAAAATCCAAAAATTGCGGAAGATGTTAAAATATCACTAGAGTTATTAGAAAAAGACGCATTTCATCACTTGCTGAAAACGCACAAGTTAAAAGGTGATTTTAAGGATTCATGGGCGTGTAGTGTTGGTTACGATTTAAGAATAATTTTTAAATTTGTCCAATATAAGGGGACAGAGGCAATTCTTTTAGAGGCAATTGGAACCCATGAAGAGGTTTATTGATTTTAATTGGAATATTTTAACTGATTTAGATTGGAATAATATTGTTAAGGGAGAAAAAAATGTTTAAAAATAGAAATTCAATTTTGTCAGGAATATTTATTTTAATGTTTGTGTTTTTGGTTGGTTGTTTTGGAAGCAGCGGCGGAGGCAGTTTGTTGAAATCTCCAAGCGGGGATATTGCCGGGACGAGTTTTTTTGGCGGGAGTTTGAATTATCAGTAAACAACAAGAAAGGGGTTGGAAAATTATGCAGGGAACAATTTTAAAAGAAATCAAAATTAAATTACCGAACAATATAGTAGAAACTATTTCTAATAAAGAAATAATAACAATGCTAATGGATAAGGCTTTAAGTAAGGTGGAATACTATCGTAGTAAATGTAATGAGTTTAGAGAAAAATATGGAATGAATTTCAATTCTTTTAAAAAGCGGGGAGAAGAGGAGAAAGAAGAAGTTTTTAGTGCTTGGGATGATTTAATTCTCTGGGAAGGGTATGAACTTGGGTCTAAGGAATGGAAGAAAAAATATGAGGAGTTAAAGGTTTGCAAGGAATAATATCAGCATTAAAAGAATCCAATTTATTTACTACTATTAATGTTATTGAGCTTATAGACGAGGAGACTG
>JBDROR010000147.1:0-14817 GCA_043809805.1 bacterium | reverse complement strand
CAACCGGATCAATATTTATATTTTTGGCATAAACCGCTATTTTTGTTCTCTCTCCCGGTTCACGAACTATATTCTTAATTTCCACATTTTTATCCCCAATTTCCGGGACTTCTAATTCAAAAAGCCTTCTTACTAATCCCGGGTGAGACCGAGAAAGCTTTATCTGAAGGCCTTTATTCGATTTAACGGCCTCAACCACATACACTTTAATTCTATCCCCCACCATATATTTTTCATTTTTAACCTGCTCCCTAAAAGATAAAACACCCTCTGCCTTTCCTAATAAAATACTAATATAATTTCGTTCGATCTTTTCTACATTCCCAGTAACGATATCACCTTCTTTTCTTTTAATCTCCTTATAAATATTATCCCTCTCCGCCTCTTTAATTCTCTGAATAACTATCTGCTTGGTCGTCTGGGCCGCGGTTCTTGTAAAATCCGAAGGAGAAAACGCGACTTTAATCTCTTCATTTAATTTTGTATCCGGATTTATCCTCTTGGCCGTTTTTAAATCCATTTCAAAAAAGCTTTCAGAGTTATTAACTACTTTTTTTACCCAATTAACACCAATATGTCCGTCAGCCCCCTCTTCAATTTCAATATTACTGGATTTAACGGTATAACCAAAGGTTTTTTTAGCAGCGGCTAAAAAAGCCGCGAGCAAGGTGTCAATTAACACCTGACGATCCAAACCTCTTTCCCTGCCCAATTGCTCTAATGCTTCAACTAACTTATTACTCATTTCTGTCCCCTTCCAAAAGTCAAACTCTAAACACTAAATCCTAAACTCTAAACAAACTCAAAACACTAAACACAAAACAAAACCCACTATTGTATTTTATTGCTTTGAGTTTCGGGTTTCGAGTTTATTTAGGATTTCGAGTTTAGAGTTTAGGGTTTTGCTCACATCATCCGCCTTAACTACCAAAGTCTCCCCTGTCCGCCTGTCCCTTACTTCAACTTCACCATTAGCCGCCCGTTTAGCGCCAATTGTCACTCTGACGGGAATTCCTATTAAATCTGCATCTTTAAATTTTACACCCGGTTTTTCATTGCGGTCATCAAATAAAACCTCAATACCATTATTAGTAAAATCTTGATAACATCTTTCCGCCATTTTTTTTGCCGTTTCATCAAATACATCCAAAAGTGAAATAATCACATGATAAGGAGCTAAAGGCATAGGCCAGATTATTCCATCCTTATCATGATTCTGTTCGATCGCGGCCGCAATCGTCCTTCCTATCCCTATACCATAGCATCCCATAACAATAAATTTTTCTTTGCCGTCTTCATCAAGAAAAACCGCCTTAATCGGCTTGCTGTATTTCAACCCCAACTTAAACACATGTCCAACTTCAATCCCTTTTACAACCTCAAGAGTTTTATGACAACGAGGACATACGTTATCAGTTGTTCGATTAGTATTTACCGCATAGTCACAGGCAGGACAAACAGCAATGGAATCCTCCCCCGTATTAGCTAACACCATAAATTCATGCGAAAACGAACCGCCGATTTGCCCTGTATCCGCCTCTACCGCGCGAAAATTCAAACCGCAGCGTGAAAAAATTCTATTATAAGCCTCATATGCCTTTTGATAACTTTCCTCAGCACCTTTATCATCCCTATCAAAACTATAAGCATCTTTCATACTAAACTCGCGGCCTCGCATTATCCCAAATCTTGGCCTTATCTCATCTCTGAATTTTGTCTGAATCTGATAGAACGTAACCGGCAGCTGCCGATAAGAATGCACCTCTGAATGGACAAGATTAGTAACAACTTCCTCATGAGTAGGCCCTAAAGCAAAACTCCTTTTCCCACGGTCCTGCACCCTCATCAACTCCGGGCCGTAAATATCCCATCGGCCTGTTTCATCCCACAATTCTTTCGGTATCAAAGCCGGCATTAATATTTCCTGGGCGCCTGATTTATCCATTTCTTCTCTAATAATTTTTTCTAATTTCCGCATTATCCGCAAACCTAACGGCAAAAAAGTATATATTCCCGCCGCGAGTTTTCTGATCAACCCGGCCCGAAGCATTAAATTATGGCTTACCACTTCCGCTTCCTTTGAATCCTCTCTCAAAGTAGGAATAAAAGCTTTAGACCAATACATTACATTGTTCTCCGTATTTCCTGCCTGCCGGCAGGCATGGCGTCGTTCGTATTTCGTCGCTAGTCACTAGTCGCTCGTCGCTCGTTAAAGACGTCTCCCCACTTCCCCCACGAGCGACTAGCAACGGGCGACGGGCGACCTTCCCATTGCCACTCTTCACTTTCCTGATTCCGCTGATGTTTCCGCAGGTGTTTCCGCAGGCGGCTCTTTATTATCTTTCTTTTTAATTAAATCACCTTCAATAAACTTTTCCCTGCCTTCTTTAACCGCTTCCGCTATAAAATTCGTTACGAGTTTAATGGAACGAATAGCATCATCATTACCAGGTATTACATAATCTACTAAATCCGGATCAGAATTTGTATCAACCAAACCTATTACCGGAATATTTAATTTCCTGGCCTCACAAACAGCCGTACTTTCTTTTTTAGCATCTACTACAAAAATCGCATTAGGCAAAACCTCCATATTTTTTATGCCATTTAATATTTTCCCAAGCTTATCTTTTTCTTTTTTGATTTTTATAATTTCTTTTTTGAGTAAGTTACCCCCATCTCCATCCGTTATTTTCTCAAATACTTTAAGTTTATTTACACCCTTCCTGATAGTTTGAAAATTAGTAAGCATACCTCCCAACCAACGATGATTAATATAAAACATATCACATCTTTCGGCCTCTTCCGCAATAACATCCTGAGCCTGTTTTTTTGTTCCGACAAATAGAATAATTTTCCCTCCGCTGGACAAATTATAAACAAATTCACATGCCTCTCTCAATTTTTTAGCCGTCTTCTGCAAATCAATTATATATACTCCATTACGTTCGCCGAAAATATACTCCTGCATCTTGGGATTCCATTTTTTAGTTTGGTGGCCGAAATGCACACCCGCTTCCAACAGATCTTTCATCGAAATGGCAGTCATTTTACTACTCCTCCCTTTTTGTTTTACCTCCACTCCCTTCTTCTTTTACCGGAATCCCGATACACCGGAACACAACCAATAAAATCCAGAAGTGTGTGTGATTTAGCTGATAGCTAATAGCTGACAGCTTTTTATGCTTTCCCCGCGTTTATTCGAACATACTCAGGGGTTAAATCACAGGTTAAAACAGATACCTGTGATTCTCCCTGATTTAAGTCAATTGTCAATTCTATTTCCTTGTTCAAAAGATATTTTTTTACCAAGGGATAAGCTTTTTCTATAACTTCTCCATTGGCCGTTATTTTGTTTTTTCCATAATATATATCAATCTTCTCTTCAACCGCATTAATACCGCTTGTCCCTATTGCCGACATAATTCTTCCCCAATTGGGATCTCCACCAAAAATAGAGGCTTTAACCAAATTTGAATTAGCTATGGCAAACGCCGCTTTTTTAGCTTCATTCTTAGTCTTAGCTCCAACCACTTTCAAGTCAACTAACTTTGTAGCCCCCTCTCCATCTTTAACAATCTCTTTCGCAAAATATCGGCAGATAAAAAAAACCGCGTTCAAAAAAAGCTCATAATCGCCGCCCGCTCCCTTTATCTTTCTGTTTCCCGCCATTCCATTTGCCAAAACAACTACTGTATCATTGGTGCTTCTATCTCCATCCACACTGATTAAATGAAAGGATTCATTGACCGCTCTTTCTAAAATCTGCCGCAGAATCTTTTCCTCAATATTAATATCACAAGTTAAAAAACAAAGCATAGTGGCCATTTGCGGATGAATCATCCCCGAGCCTTTACACATCCCGCCCAATCGCACCTTTTTTTTATTTATAACAAACTCCAGCGCAATTTCTTTTGGATAAATATCCGTTGTCATAATAGCTAAAGCGCTATTATGGCCGCCATTCTTTGAGATAATATTTTTTATCCCAACAATACCCTGTTTAATTTTTTTAACTGGTAATTTAATTCCAATCCTGCCTGTAGATGCCACCAAAATTTCTTTAGCGTCCACATTCAAAACCCTGGACGTAGTTTGAACCATTTCCCACGCATCATCCAACCCCTTTTTCCCTGTGCAGGCATTGGCATTCCCACCATTTATTATAATAGCTTTTATTTTATTGTTTTTTAACTGTTTCCGACATATTTTAACAGGGGCAGCTTTCACTTTATTTGTTGTAAAAACCCCGGCCGCGGCTGCCTTTGTCTCAGACACAATTAGGCATAAATCTTTTTTCCCATCGCGTTTTATTCCGCAATGAACACCATTAGCCAAAAAACCTCTTGGAGTAGTAACCCCTCCATTTTTTATTACTTTAATATTTTTCATCCGCATAATTGTCAATAACGTTTTACAACGATACAATGTTTTTAACGGTCTAAAGAAAAAGGAAGGCCACAACCTTCCTTTTCTCCTACCCCATATAGGCAACTTCTTCCGTTTTATCTCTTAGAAAATTGGAACCTGGCCCTGGCACCCTTTTGTCCATACTTCTTTCTTTCTTTTTGACGAGAATCACGGCGCAAACAGCCCGCTCTTTTCAATTTTATCCGCAACTTATCATCCAGCTTTAATAATGCCCTGGAAATACCCAACTTTATAGCATCAGCCTGGCCGCTCAATCCTCCGCCTCGCACAGTGACATGTATATCAAACTTATCAAGCATATTGGCTAGCTCTAACGGTTCTTTTACGGACTTTTGCAAAATCAATCTTGGAAAATATTCAGCCGATGGCCTTTCATTGACCGTAATCGTACCTTTACCTTCAACGAGATAAACCCTAGCTATCGCAGTTTTTCTTCTGCCGGTACTTAAATTATTAGTTGACAAATTACAACTCCTCTCTTAATTTCAAAACGCCCACACTTCAGGTTTTTGCGCCGCTTGTTTATGCACCGCTCCCTTATATACTCTAAGATGCCTCATTAATGTTTTCTGCAGCCTGTTACGCGTTAACATTCTCCTGACAGCTTCATAAACAACAAACTCAGGTTTTTTCTCCAATAATTTATCATAAGGAACCTCTTTCAATCCCCCGGGATAATTGGAATGATAATGGTACATTTTAGAACCCACCTTTTTTCCACTCATAACTACCTTTGAGGCATTTATTACCACAACTTCATCGCCACAATCAAGAAATGGAGCAAACTCGGGTTTATGTTTCCCTCGAAGCAGTTTCGCGACTTCACTGGCCATTCGCCCCAATACTCTTCCATCCGCGTCAATTATGTACCATTTTTTCACAAGATCTTTTTGTTTTACAAATATCGTTTCCATTTTTTCCTTATGATAATTTTTGAATAAAAAGCAAATTATATATGGTTTTTTTTTTTTGTCAAGCAAAAATTTTCTATTTTTCTTGACAAAAATTAAAAGCTTGGTAGAATGGCTCAGTTTGGATGTTGTCATTCCGAGCTGTAGGGGCGACCCGGTAGGTCGCCCGAAATGGGAGGGCGAGGCACCGCCTCGCCCCTACTTTCATGGAGGAAATATGGAAATTAAGGCTTGCGATGTAAACGAATTAAGAAAAAAAACAGGTGCGGGTATGATGCTATGTAAAAAAGCTCTTGAAGAAGCAAATGGTTCATTAGAAAAGGCGGTCGAAATACTGAGAAAAAAAGGTATAGACACCGCGATGAAAAAAGAAGGAAGAATTACTAAAGACGGTACTATTATTTCTTATATCCACCCAGGAGGAAAACTTGGTGTTTTACTGGAAATAAATTGTGAAACGGATTTTGTGGCAAAAACGGATGATTTCCAGTCGCTAGCGAAGGATATCGCGATGCACATTGCGGCCACTAATCCCTTATATGTAAAAAGAGAGGATATTCCCGCCGAAATACTGGAAAAAGAAAAAGAGATTTATACATACCAATTAAAGGAACAAAAAAAGCCCGATAATATTATTGAAAAAATTCTTCCCGGAAAAATTGACAAATATTGCGCTGAAATTTGCCTTATGGAACAACCATTTGTAAAAACTCCGGAAATTTCCATTGCAAATCTTTTAACGGAACGAATCGCAAAATTAGGAGAAAATATTATTATCCGAAGATTTGTTCGGTTTCGGTTGGGGGAGTGAATTATGTCGCCCGTCGCTAGTCGCTAGTCGCCCGTGGGAAGGGAAATAACGAGCGACGGGCGACGAGCGACGAGCGACGAAATAGAAGGAGACAACACGTGTCCAAATGCGACAGACCTATTTACAAAAGGATTCTTCTTAAACTAAGCGGTGAGTCACTATGCCCCTCTCAAGGGAATGGAATAGACTTTAATGTAATAGAAAAAGTCGCCCAAATGATAAAGGGGGTCAAGGAACTAAAGGTGGAAATCGCGATTGTTATAGGCGGGGGTAATATTTTCAGGGGCATGCCCGCTACAAAAAACGGGATGGATAGGACATGTGCCGACTACATGGGAATGTTAGCCACAGTAATAAACGCCTTGGCGCTTCAAAGCGCCTTAGAAAACGTTGGAACCTTTACCCGGGTAATGACAGCAATTGAAATGCCGCGTATAGCAGAACCTTATATAAGGCGAAGAGCTATAAGGCACTTAGAAAAAGGACGTATTGTAATATTCGCAGGTGGGACAGGAAACCCTTATTTTACCACGGATACCACTGCGGCGCTGCGCGCGGCCGAAATAGGCACAGATGTTATACTTAAAGCCACTAAAGTTGACGGTGTCTATAGCGATGATCCCATGTTAAACCCGAACGCGGAGAAATATGATGAGTTGTCATATATCGACGTTATTAAAAAAAGACTAAAAGTTATGGACAGCACGGCAATAACACTATGCATGGATAATAAAATCCCCATCAATGTTTTTAATATGAGTGGAAAAGATGTGATTAGAAGGATAATTTTGGGGGAAAAGGTAGGAACGACAGTGAAATAAGGAGATGCTATGGACATAAAGCAGATATATCAGGATATGGAAAGTCATATGAATAAGACTATAGAAGCATTGCGCGGAGATCTGGCCTCCATAAGAACCGGACGCGCGTCAATCGCTCTTGTCGACGGAATAACGGTAAATTATTACGGAACACCCACACCTCTAAAACAAATTGCGTCTATAAGCATTCCAGAAGCAAGACAGATTGTTATACAGGTTTGGGATAAAACGGCAATCGTGGAGATAGAAAAGGCAATCAATAAATCCGACATTGGAATAAACCCCGTAGTGGACGGACAAAATATTAGATTAAATCTTCCTCCATTAACTGAGGAACGAAGGCGCGATTTAGTTAAGCATGTAAGAAAAATGTCTGAAGATTTCAAAATAGCTATTCGAAATATCCGCAGGGATACTAATGATAAAATTAAACACGCGGAAAAAAACCATGAAATCTCAGAAGATGATTCAAAACAAGACCAGGGAAAAATTCAAAAAATAACCGATAGCTTTATCTTTAAAATCGACCAGCTCCTGCAAATCAAAGAAAAAGAAATTATGGAATTTTAGAAGCGGCTTCGTTGTCATTCCGAGCGGGAGCGAGGAATCTGTTGTAGGGGCGCAATTTATTGCGCCCAGAAATCAGGGCGTGATAAATCACGCCCCTACGGAAGAAAGATTTCTCCCTTCGGTCGAAATGACAATTATACGAGGAGTCTTGTAGGTTGGGTTAAGTGCAGCGCAACCCAACAATTTAATTGAGATGTTGGGTTATGAAAGAAGAAAATCTGTTAAAACTTATCAATCCGGGAAAAATACCGCGGCATATTGCCGTCATTATGGACGGCAACGGCCGATGGGCTAAACAACGAGGCCTGCCGCGTGTAATGGGACATAAGGCAGGGATCGAGGCTATAAAAGATATTGTAAAATTATGCTCTAACATGGGTATCCATGCCTTAACCCTATATGCCTTCTCCGTCGAAAACTGGCATAGGCCGAAAACCGAAGTTAATTCTTTAATGAAATTATTAAAAATATTTCTAAGAAATGAAATTGAAGAACTTCACCAAAAAAATGTCCGAATAATAACTATCGGACGAATACAGGAACTGCCGTTGTTTGCACAGCAGGAAATATACAATGTCATTGAAAGAACAAAAAATAATACAGGGCTAATTTTGAATCTTGCCCTTAATTATAGCGGACGGGTGGATATCTTAGAGGCTGTCGGAAAAATTATCGAAAAAATCGAATCTTCAGGCCTTAATTTGAAAAAATTTAACGAAGAAACTTTTGCTGATTTCCTCTATACTGCGGACTTGCCGGAACCGGACCTTTTAATTCGGACGAGCGGCGAATACAGAATAAGCAATTTTATGCTTTGGCAGATCGCATATACGGAAATTTGGATTACGAATGTCCTTTGGCCGGACTTCAGAGGAACGCATTTGCTTGAGGCTATTCTTGATTATCAAAAAAGAAAACGCCGTTTTGGAAAAATACACGAGGGTAAAATATGCAGCGAAAACGAATTATTACAGGGATAATCGCGATTCCTATTATTACAGCTATAATTTTCTACAGCCCAATAATGCTCTCTATTTTCACATGGACAGTTATTACGTTTGCTATGGGAGAATATTATAATATGGAAAAGCTGCCTATAAAAATTGATTTTACAATTTTTGCCGGTTTTTCGCTTATTTTATGTTTTCTCGCGTTAAAAAATAACTTCCCGCTATTCAATATAATTTTCATAATGCTTCTTGTAACTTTATGGGTTTTACATTGCAAAAAAATAAATAGTAAACATTTTTTATTAATAAGCATCGGGAATATTTATATAACTTATTCTTTTTCGCATCTTCTTTTTTTAAGAAATATCCCTGAGCTTGGAGCCAGATATGTATTTTTCATATTTTTATTAGTGTGGATTACCGACACCTCAGCTTATTTTATAGGCACAAATTACGGCAAGCATAAACTTGCTCCAAACATAAGCCCTAAGAAAACAAAAGAAGGCACTATCGCAGGAATAATCGGCGCTGTTCTGGTAACCTTATTGGCCAAGTTTACTTTTATTCCCGCGCTTACTTTACCGCGATGTTTTATTATCGGAATCACTTTCAGCATGGTGGCCCAAATTGGCGACCTTTTCGAATCGGCTTTAAAACGAAAAGCCAATTTAAAAGACTCCGGCAATTTGATACCCGGACATGGCGGTGTTTTAGACAGATTTGACAGCCTGCTTTTTACTATACCAAGCTGGTATTATTATGTAAAGTTGGTATTGGAACGATGAAATGTTCATATTATGAGCAAAACCCTAAACTCGAAACTCGAAACACTAAACAAATTCAAAACCCGAAACTCAAAACAATGCAATACAGTATGGGTTTTGTTTTGGGTTTATAGTTTTGAGTTTGTCTAGGGTTTAGGATTTAGAGTTTAGAGTTTTGTATATAAAGCTAAAAAATAAGTAATATCAATAAGTTACGGAGAGTTACAAGTGAAATATATATCAATACTAGGCTCAACCGGATCGATAGGAACATCCACACTGGATGTTATCAAAAATTGTCCCGATAATCTTAAAGTAGCCGGCCTTACCGCCAATAAAAATGCCGAGCTTTTGGTTCAGCAGGCAATAAAGTTCCGGCCGGAAATTGTGGCTGTCATGGATAGCGAAAAGGCTAAATTTGTCTCATCCAAACTAAAGGGACAAAAGATAGAAGTAGCAAGAGGGATTGAAGGGTTAATAAAAGTTGCCTCGTTTGAAAAGGCAAATCTTGTTGTTTCCGGAATTGTAGGATCCGCGGGGTTAATTCCTGCTATGGCCGCAATTGAAGCAGGCCATGATATAGCCTTAGCCAGTAAAGAAACATTGGTTATGGCAGGGGACTTGATTTTAAATGAAGCTAAAAAAAGAAAGGTTAAAATAATCCCGATTGACAGCGAACACAATGCCATATTTCAATGTCTGAAAAACATAAAAAAAGAACATGTTAAAAATATAATCCTCACTGCCTCCGGAGGGCCGTTTCTTAACCTTGATAAAAAACTGCTGAGCAACGTTTCCCCAAAAGAAACGATAGAACATCCACGATGGAAAATGGGAATAAAAATATCGGTTGATTCAGCTACTTTGATGAATAAAGGATTTGAGGTTATCGAGGCGAGATATCTTTTTAATATAGGTTTTGACAAAATAAAAGTGCTAATTCACCCTGAAAGTATTGTTCATGGATTAGTTGAATTGATCGACGGAAATTTTATGGCGGTTTTAAGCAAAACGGATATGCGTATTCCTATCCAGTACGCGTTGACTTACCCTGAAAGGAAAAAAGGATATATTCCGTCATTGGATATAAATTCATTTAAAAATTTATCTTTTCAGGAGCCTGATTTGGAAAAATTTCCGTGTCTTTCTTATGCCTATCAGGCAGGTTTAATCGGCGGAACCATGCCGGCAGTTTTAAACGCAGCCAATGAAACAGCTGTTAATTCTTTTTTGAAAAATAAAATAAAGTTTACAGACATCAGCAGGATAATAAAAACAGTAATGGACAAACATGATCCTGTTTCTAATCCAAATTTAGAACAAATATTAAATGCTGATTTGTGGGCTGGAAAGGAATCTAAAAAATTATGTTTTTAACACTGATTTCTACAATTTTTACGCTTGGAATTCTGGTTTTAATTCACGAACTCGGCCATTTCATCACAGCAAAAAAACTAAATGTAAAAGTGGACACTTTTTCAATTGGCATGGGGCCAAAAATTTTTGGGTTTACCCGCGGAGAGACTGAGTACAGAATTTCTGCCGTCCCAATCGGAGGCTATGTAAAAATGGCAGGAGATGATCTGGAAGAATTACCGGAAAATAATGACCCGCGAAACTTTTATAATCAATCTAAACTCAAACGTTCATTAATTATTGTAGCAGGTTCTTTGGCAAATATTTTTCTGGGAATGATTATTTTTTTATTGATATTTGTTACAGGGGTCCCTACTCTAACTACTAAAATAGGCTCTGTTCAGGAAAATAGCCCCGCCGAACGAGCGGGAATAAAACCAGATGACAGGATAACAGCCATCAACAAAAAAACCTTGTGGAAATGGGAAGAAATGACTAAAATTATCCAGGGGAACGCCGGCAAAAAACTTATGCTGGCAATTGAAAGAGATAACACCAATATAGAACTAGAAATCATCCCTGAAACGCAGGGACAGGCTGGTGTTGGAATAATCGGAATTAGCTCATCTTATGATTTTGTCAAAGAAAAATTCGGGCTGATTACATCGGCCGGCAAGGCATTCGACCAAACATGGGTAATTGGAACAAGCATTATAAAAGGTGTTTATCTTATGGTTTCAGGAAAAATCAAAGCAGATGTTACAGGACCTCTTGGCATTATTAAAATAACAGGCGAACAGGCGAAACAAGGGTTTCTGAACCTTTTATTCTTTACCGCCCTGCTAAGCATTAATCTTGGAACTATTAATTTATTCCCAATCCCGCCGTTAGATGGCGGATGCCTTTTATTTTTGTTGATTGAAAAAATAAAAGGCAGTCCTGTGAAATTGAAACATCAGCTGGCCGTTCAGCAGGTCGGATGGGCTTTCTTGCTTTTCCTGCTTTTCTTCGCGTCTTATAATGATATTTTAAAATTTTATTTGTCACGGTAGGATTTGTTTCCCCCCTTTGGAAAAGGGGGATCAAGGGGGATTTTTTTAATAAAATATTTCAAATCTCCCCTAACCCATCTTTTCTAAAGAGGGGAATTAAAGGTAAACAGAAAATGTTTCTTGAACAATTTTATACTTTAATATCCAAAGCCGCCTTGATTATGCTATTTTTTTACGCCATTAGCCAAATTGAATTTTTTAGGCAGGCTTTTTATCCAAAAATTACATGGCAAAAACGAATTTTGGTTCATTTTTCTTTTCTATTGCTTTTAACCTATTTTTCATTTGGCCATAATTTTACGCTTCTCTCTTTCGTGATTACCATCTTTATAAGCTTCGTTATTATCCATGTAGTACTGAGTAATATTGAAATTTTCTATGAGCACCAGGAAGCCGTCCAATCACACAAAACGCTGGAAATCATAGGGCAAACACTCCCGTTTTTAAGATCTGGATTAAATAAGGAAACGGCTAAAAAAACGGCAAATATAATTTTGCAAATCACGGATGTTTCCGCTGTGGCAATTACTGACCGAAAAAATATTTTAGCATATGAAGGAATCGGCGAGGACCACCACCACGTAGGTGAATCTATTTTAACCAAAGCTACCCGCGAGGTAATTGATACAGGAGAAATAAAAGTAATAGGCAATAAACAGGAAATTGGGTGCCCTGTCGCGAATTGTCCTCTTAGCGGTGCGGTAATCGCGCCACTAAAAAGCAAGGCAGAGGTTATAGGCACATTAAAAATCTATCAAACGGACCCGTCCAGAATTATCCCTAATGAAATTAATCTGACTATACAGCTTGCTCAGCTTTTAAGCGTTCAAACAGAGCTAGCGGAACTTGAAATTTTAAACCAACTAAAAATCGAGGCCGAATTAAAGGCGCTTAGAGCGCAGATTAATCCTCATTTTCTTTTTAATACATTGAATACAATAGCCAGCTTTTACAGGACAAAACCTGATGAGGCAAGAACACTTCTGATTAAATTCTCGCAATTTTTCAGAAAAAGTCTCAAACAACATGAAAATTTTATTTCACTTGAGGAAGAACTGGAATATATTGATGATTATTTATCATTTGAAAAGGCGAGATTCGGCAAATCGCTTGTAATTAAAAAAAACATTGACCTGGACAGTTTATCTTACAAAGTTCCAGTGCTTATTTTACAACCTTTAATAGAAAATTCACTCAAACATGGATTTGCATATAGAGATATTGGGAAAAAACCCGATAAGAATATTGTAAGTATCTGCACACAAAAAGAAAATGATGAAATAAAAATTATTATTCAGGACGACGGAGTTGGAATGCCGAAAAAAGATAAATTTAACACAATTGGCCCCAGCTTTGGAACAGGATTAGGAATAAATAATGTCTATGAAAGGCTAAAAACAATTTACGGAAATGAATATGAACCGAAGATTGAAAGCGCGGTTGATAAAGGAACCAAAATTACCCTTAGGATACCGATAAAGTAGGGGCGAATCCGTGTATTCGCCCGAATATTGTCATTCCGAGCTGTAGGGGCGACCCGGAGGGTCGCCCGCAATGGGAGGGCGAGGCACCGCCTCGCCCCTACGGGGAAAAATTTCTCCCTTCGGTCGAAATGACAAATGATACGGTCTAAATAACAATTATAAGTGAGGATCTTAAACAGATGAATATAAGAACATTAATTGTTGACGATGAAAAACCGGCGCGGGATGAACTGCATTTCATTCTCAAACACATACCGGAAATAGGCGAAATTTCCGAAGCCAAAAACGCCGGGGAAACGCTTGAATTGCTTAAAAAGAATGAGTATGACGTCCTGTTTCTCGATATTCATATGCCTGGAATAAACGGCATTGAAGCTGCTAAAAAAATAAATAAAACAGCTGATTACACACCTTTAATTGTATTTGTTACAGCCTATGATGAATATGCTATTCCTGCTTATGAAGTAGACGCGATGGACTATATTCTGAAACCATTTGATGAAAAAAGAGTTAAACAAACTATCGATAAAATTAAACGGATATATCAAGGAGAAGTTGTAAAAAAGTTTTCCTTACAAAATAAGGCGCGGCCTGAACAACAAAAATTCGGAAGACTTCTGGCGCATAAAGGCAAAAAACTGGCTATTTTAAGGATAGAAGACATAAAATATGCCTTTGTTAAAGAAGGGTTAGTATTTATAAAGGCAGGGGCTGATAAATATACAACCAATCTTAATCTAAGCCAATTAGAAGAACGATTAACCCAGTATTTTTTCTTCCGCGCAAACCGGACACATCTTGTCAACCTGAATTATGTTAAGGAAATTATCCCATTTTTCAGCAGTACTTATATCCTGCAAATGGACGATAGCGAACAGAATGAGATACCTGCCAGCCGCATTCAGACAAAAAAATTAAAGGAAATTTTTAAGTTATAAAGTTTCAATCCTTGTTTTAATGGAACGACAATTTAAACTAGTTTTCCCGCTTTTCAATTCTATACCCTTTTTAAGTTTCAATCCTTGTTTTAATGGAACGACAATTTAAACCAAATACCATGCGTGCATGTCATTATTATGACAATCGTTTCAATCCTTGTTTTAATGGAACGACAATTTAAACATGGTTTACGGTGAATTATCCACATGGATTTAATATTGTTTCAATCCTTGTTTTAATGGAACGACAATTTAAACTATAGTATACGTATAGTAGGGGTAGGGGATTACATAGTTTCAATCCTTGTTTTAATGGAACGACAATTTAAACCATATTATGTTGACATATTACGTTGACGATTCCGAGTTTCAATCCTTGTTTTAATGGAACGACAATTTAAACAAGAAAAATATCGAAGAGGCGGCGGGAAAATTAAAATGTTTCAATCCTTGTTTTAATGGAACGACAATTTAAACCACGGCGCGGAATATATCGAATGGGATCGAGAATAGTTTCAATCCTTGTTTTAATGGAACGACAATTTAAACGTATGAGCATGTTTTTTATTTAATTCTGATTATATGGTTTCAATCCTTGTTTTAATGGAACGACAATTTAAACTTTGTTTTCATTTTTTTACCCCCCCCCTCTAACTAGTTTCAATCCTTGTTTTAATGGAACGACAATTTAAACACATTATATATTATGTCTATATATGAGACTACCCC
>JBDROR010000146.1:0-8618 GCA_043809805.1 bacterium | reverse complement strand
AGAGTTATTTTTCATTTCCGCCGCCCCTCATTTTTATCTTACCATTTTAAAATGGAAGTAGTATAATTAAAAAAAGGAGGATCTATGTTGATAAAAGATATAATGACAAAAAATGTTGTTACGGTTAGCCCTGAAATGGATATTCATAGATTGGCAGAATTATTTATGAAGAAAAATATAAGTGGTGCGCCCGTAGTAGATAAGAGTGGAAAATTATTGGGAATTGTAAAGGAAGAAGGCGTGATTTTTCAGGATAAAAAAGTGCATCTGCCAACCTTTATCAATCTTTCTTTTGGGTTTCTCACTTTGGGAACTGAGAGATACAATGAAGAAATAAAAAAGATTACAGCAAGCAAAGTATCCAGCATCATGGAAAAAGATATAGTTACTATAGATCTCAATACAGAAATAGGGGATGTTGCCACTTTAATGATTGAAAAAGAGATTTATTATTTTCCTGTGCTGGATAAAGATAAGTTGGCAGGTGTGATTACAAAGAAAGATATTGTTCGTGCTATTGCGAAAGGAAAGGGCTAATGAACCGGTGCAAGAAAGATTAAAGAAAAAATATGAAAGACAAACATAAAAAATTAGAGATTATAAGGGAATTACAGACAATGTGTAATATCGGACCTAAAATGGCGGAAAAATTGTATGCGCTTGGTATCAAAACTCCTGAGCAGATGAAAAAGTCAAATCCTGAGAAATTATTCGAAAAGCTTAAGCGGGTTTATAAGAAAGTTGACCCTTGCGAATTATATGTTTTTCGGGGAGCTGTTTTAGATATCCCATGGTGGAAATGTAAGGATATAAAAATCGGATAGGTAAATGACGAAATATGATTTTGAAAAAGGAGATTAAAATGAGATTATGTATCCCTGCTGAATCAAAAGATGGTTTGCTGGCCAGGGTACACGAGCATTTTGGAAGTGCGCCGTATTTTACTATTTATGATGCCGAGAAAGAAACTGTTGATGTTGTTGATAATATGAATGCCAATCATTCTCACGGTATGTGTCATCCGATAGGTGTGCTGGGAATTTCTTCCATTGACGTGGTTGTTTGTCGGGGGATGGGGGTAAGGGCGTTGCAGAAGCTGAACGAAGCCAACATAAAAGCGTTTCAAACATCCGCTGAAACGGTCGAGGAGATAGTCAAAAAATACGCGGCCAATGAACTAGAAGAAATAACCATTAATAATGTCTGTACACAACACGGATGTTATTAATTTATGTGCTTTGCATAAAGAAAGATTTCTCCCTTCGGTCGAAATGACAATTAAAGATTTTTGACATTACCACATATACCTATAAACACGCGGTTCGCACGGGGTTAATCGTGCGTTACAGCGCGGAGAGTTTAAGTTGACGCGCTACACTAAATTTTTCTTGACCAAAAGAGATTGAATTAAGTATAATCAAGCAGGAAAAGTAATCGGTCAGTTATTTGTGGCCGCATGTTTTCGCAGGCTAAAGCCTGCGGCTACCACTAAAGACTGACTAATTACCGGGAGAATAAAATTTTTGGTAAAGATAAAGATATGTGGAATTACAGATTTAGAAAGCGCGTTGGCATGCGTTGATTATGGTTCGGACGCGATTGGCTTTGTGTTCGCGGAAAGTTCAAGAAAAATAAGTAAATTCCGATGTAAAGAGATTATAAACCGGCTGCCACCCTTCATTACTACGGTTGGGCTGTTTGCCAATCAGTCCAAAGAAGAGGTTAATGATATAATCAAGCTTTGTCCTTTAGATGTTCTTCAGTTTCATGGAGACGAATCACCTGAATTTTGTTTAAGTTTTAATAAACGGATTATCAAAGCGTTTAGAGTTTTCAGTCTGGAAGACGTAAAACGGTTAGATAATTATAATGTTTCGGCATATTTGCTGGATAGTTATGACAGTGAGAAATTAGGCGGGACAGGCAAAACGTTTGACTGGAAACTAATTAAAGGCGTTAAAAATAAAAGGATTATTGTAGCAGGCGGATTAAACCCGGATAATGTGGGTGAGGCGATCAGGGAATGTTCGCCTTATGGGGTGGATGTTTCGAGCGGGGTGGAAGAATCATCAGGGATTAAGGACGGTATAAAGATCAAAAAATTTATTGAGGCGGTAAGAAAGATTTCTCCCTTCGGTCGAAATGACAAAAGTGCGTAGTCGAAATGACAGTCATTACGAACGACGAGTGACGAACGACGATATACGAACGACGCCATGCCTGCCGGCAGGCAGGAAATACGAATGGAGTGAAGAGCGACATGATGTTACCGGATAAAAAAGGACATTTTAAAGGATTTGGCGGGAAATTTGTCCCTGAGACATTGATGACCGCGTTGGAAGAGTTAGCAAAATCTTACGATAAAATAAAAAAGGACAAAAATTTTATTAAGGAATTTAATTATTATTTAAGAACATGCGCGGGCCGTCCGACGCCGCTTTATTTCGCGAAAAGATTAACGCAAAAACTCGGCGGGGCGGAGATTTATTTAAAAAGGGAAGATTTACTTCATACAGGGGCGCATAAAATAAATAATACGCTTGGTCAAATCCTACTGGCCCGGCGGATGAAAAAACCGAGGATTATTGCCGAGACAGGCGCGGGCCAGCATGGTGTCGCGACAGCGGCCGTGTGCGCGATGTTTGGATTGGAATGTGTAATTTATATGGGGGAAGAGGATGTCCGGCGGCAGTCGTTAAACGTTTTCCGGATGAAGCTGATGGGAGCTGAGATCCATGAAGTTAAATCGGGAACAAAGACATTAAAAGACGCGATGAATGAGGCAATCCGCGATTGGGTTACCAATGTTAGAAACACATATTACTTGATTGGTTCCACCGCGGGGCCGCATCCGTATCCAATGATGGTGCGTGATTTTCAGTCTGTTATCGGCAGAGAGGTAAAAAAACAAAGTTTGCGGGGAAAAGCGAAGCTCCCTGATTATTTGGTCGCGTGTGTTGGCGGCGGAAGCAACGCAATGGGATTGTTTTATCCTTTTTACAAGACGGGCGTGAAATTTATTGGGGTGGAAGCCGGCGGCAAGAGTTTGAATTCGGGCAGGCACGCGGCTTCTATTTGCGCGGGTTCCGTTGGGATACTGCATGGCAGTAAAAGTTTTTTATTGCAGGATAAAGACGGGCAAATTTTATCGACGCATTCTATTTCGGCGGGACTGGACTATCCTGGAGTTGGGCCTGAACATAGTTTTTATAAAGAAACCGGGAGGGCGGAATATGTCTCTGTGACTGATCAGGAGGCATTTGACGCGTTTAAACTTTTATGTGAAATAGAGGGGATTATCCCCGCGCTGGAAAGCAGTCATGCTGTGGCATATGCGATTAAACTGGCGCCGAAATTAAAAAAGACAGAAATTATTGTTGTAAACCTTTCAGGACGCGGAGATAAAGATATAGGGATAGCGCAGGATTATGAAACGAATAGAACAAAGATTTAATACATTAAAATCAAATAATCAAAAGGCCTTTATCGCGTATATTATGGCCGGTGACCCTGATTTACATGCCACAGAAGAATTAATTTTTGAATTGGAGAGACAGGGTGTGGATTTAATTGAATTGGGGGTTCCTTTTTCTGACCCGTTGGCTGACGGACCGACAATTCAGGCCGCGGGACAAAGGGCGTTAGCCGGCGGAACGACTTTGCCTAAAATATTGGAACTGGTTTCCAGAATCAGAAATCAGGTTGGAATACCTATTATTTTGATGAGTTATTTTAATCCGATTTACCATTATGGAGCTGTGGATTTTTTCCATGACGCGAAAATAAAAGGTGTAGATGGATTAATTATACCGGATCTGGCATTAGAGGAAAGTGAAGAGGCGGCTAATCTGGCCAAAAGAAATGGGATAGACCTGATTTTTTTAATAGCGCCGACAAGTTCCTTGGAAAGAATTAAAAAAATTTCCAGTGTGAGCGAAGGATTTATTTATTATGTTTCACTTACCGGGGTTACCGGAGCGAGAGAAAATCTGGCGGATGAAGTTGGCAAGTGTGTCGATAAGATAAAAAAGTTTACAGGAAAACCGGTTTGTGTTGGATTTGGCGTTTCGACGCCGGAGCAAGTGAAGAATATTTTAAAATTCAGTGACGGTGTAATTGTCGGGAGTGCGATTGTGAGATTGATAGCCCGAGAGCAAGGTGAAGATGGTATGGTGCGGAATGTAGGGAAATTTGTTAAAGCGTTAACTGACTCAGCAAAGGGTGTGGTAACTGGATTCCCGCTGGAGCCTGCCCTCGAATGTTGTAATCGGGGGCGGGAATGACAGAAAAAATAATTGTGACACAGTTTGGAAGTCTTGTAGGTTGGGTTGAGGAACGAAACCCAACAAAAAATGGAAGCAGAGAAATTGTTGGGTTTCGCAAGCTCAACCCAACCTACAAAGCTGACGACTATCGACCATCGACTAACGACTAACGACTAACAGAGGAGAAGAGATGCTTGTACGATTTTGGGGTGTGCGCGGTTCATTGCCGACACCGGGAAAAGAGACTTTGAATTACGGCGGGAATACTTCCTGTATAGAGATTGATACCGGCAAAAAAGATGAAACTATTATTATAGACGCGGGTAGTGGGATTAAGCCATTGGGGCAGGAATTGATAAACAGGGGATTTTGTGATGGAAAGGGAGTTGGACATTTATTTCTGAGCCATTACCATCTGGATCATATTTTGGGCATTCCTTTTTTTGCCCCATTTTTTGCGGTGGGAAAAGATAAAAATAAGTTTACTGTTTACGGACCGAAACCCAAAAATGATTCTTTGAAAGAAATTATTAGCCGCTTAATATCGGATCCGTTTTTTCCATTATCTTTAAGCAGATTAAATGCGATTCTGGATTTTAAAGAGATTGAATCATCTGAAATTATTAAGTTATCCGATATAAATGTTTCTGCCGGGCGGTTGAATCATCCAGGTGTCGGATTAGCTTATAGGTTTGATTTGCAGAATGTTTCGGTTGTATATGTGACTGACACGGAACCAATAGATGAAAATAAGCCGGATAGTGTAATTGCCGATTTAGTAAAAGACGCTGATGCCCTGATTTATGATGCCACTTATACACCGAAGGAGTACATTAATAAAAAAGGATGGGGACACAGCACATGGGAGCATGGAGTTGCCTTGGCAAATGAGTCTTGTGTAAAAAAACTGATTCTTTTTCATCATAACCCGGATTATTCGGATGAAAAATTATCCCAAATTGAAAACGAAGCGAAAAAGAAATTTACAAATGTAGAAATGGCAAGAGAAGGAATGGAAATGGTGATAGGTCACCGATAAGCTCAGGTTGTGGATTGTCATTCCGAGCGAAGCGAGGAATCTATTGTAGGGGCGACCCTATGTGGTCGCCCTGCATAGAAAGAGGGCAGCCACACAGGGCTGCCCCTACGGAAGAAAGATTTCTCCCTTCGGTCGAAATGACAGAAATGTGCGGTCGAAATGACAGTAATAGCAGTGAGCTGGTGGCTTTTTTTGAGAGGAAAATATGGGTTGGTTTAAAAAGAAAAAGGGCGAAAAACCACAAAAGAAAAAAAAGGGCGTTCCTGAAGGGCTTTGGATAAAATGTAATGGATGCCTGGAGATTATTTATGGGAAAGAGCTTGAACTTAGTTCCCGTGTTTGTCCTTTGTGCCGGTATCATTTCAGGCTAACGGCGCAGGAACGGGTAAACTTAATTATTGATGAAAATACATTTGTTGAATATGATAAAAACATCAAATCTGATGACCCGTTGAATTTTAAAGATTTAAAAAAATATGCGGATCGTTTAAAGAGCGCCAAAGAGGAAACCGGATTAGAAGAGGCTCTTGTATCGGGTGAGGGTAAGATTGACGGACAGGACGCGGTTATTTGTGTTTTGACATTTGATTTTATGGGCGGCAGTATGGCCTCCGTAGTAGGGGAAAAAATATTTCGAGCGGTGGACATGGCTATCAAGAAAAGATTTCCCGTAATTATAGTGTCCTCTTCAGGCGGGGCAAGAATGCAGGAGGGTATTTTATCTTTAATGCAAATGGCAAAGACTACGGCGGCGTTAGCTAAATTAGGAATGGAGAAGCTGCCGTATATATCGGTTATTACTGATCCGACTACGGGCGGGGTCACGGCCAGTTTTGCCTCCATTGGCGATGTTATTATTTCTGAGCCTAAAGCGTTGATAGGTTTTACGGGCGCGAGGGTAATTGAACAAACTATTGGGCAAAAACTCCCGGAAGGTTTTCAGCGGGCTGAATTTCTTCTTGAGCATGGGATGATTGATATGGTGGTTGAGAGGAAGGATATGAAGGGGTTGTTGAGCAGAATTTTGAAATTTTTTGATAAGTGAAAGAGGTCACCAGTGACTTGGGGACTAAGGTATTGTCGGGGCGTGGCGCAGCCTGGATAGCGCACTTGCTTGGGGTGCAAGGGGCCGGTGGTTCAAATCCACTCGCCCCGACCATATTATGAATTTTTCCCCCCCTTTACCTTTAGAAGATTTGTTCCTGATATAAGATTTCTCCCTTCGGTCGAAATGACAAATGTAGTCGGTCGAAATGACAATAGCAAGGGGATTTAGCCCCGTTAATTGAGAGTGCCCATTATGGTTGAAAAAGGAGATATCGCGGGTGTTGTTAAGGAGATAAAAGATCTTTTTGCCTTGAAACAAAATGAAATAGAATCGAGATTGGAGGAGTTTAGGGCGGCTTACCAGTGTTGTGAAAATGAGGGTATTTTTCCTGAACTTGTTTTCTGCCTTCTGACACCGCAATCAAAAGCGAAGGTTTGTTGGAACGCGGTAAAGAATCTCAAAGCTAGCGGGTTGTTATTGGATGGGAATCAGGAGCAGATTGCTAAAAATTTAAGAGGAGTGCGATTTAAAAATAAAAAGGCGCAATATATTGTAGAAGCAAGAAAGATATTTTTATCCGAACTTAGCCGGTTTAGCGATACTTATGATATGAGAGAGTGGCTTGTTCATAACGTTAAAGGTATTGGCTATAAAGAAGCAAGCCATTTTTTACGAAATATAGGGTATGGAAAGCGTTTAGCGATTCTTGACAGGCACATATTGAAAAATCTTAGATTGCTTGGAATAATAAAGAAAATACCAGCTTCATTGCCTAAAAAGCGGTATCTTGAAATAGAGAAAAAGGTTGAAAAATTTTCCCGCGGAATAAAAATACCCCTTGACGCTCTTGATTTGGTATTATGGTGCAAAGAAACAGGAGAAATATTTAAATGAGAGGCGGCAATATGGAACTTAGGGCATTTTACAAAATGAGTTATGGAATGTATATAGTAAGTTCAAAAACGAATGAAAAATTCAATGGACAAATTGCCAATACGGTATTTCAGGTAACATCAGAACCTCCCCAGATAGCCGTGTGCATAAATAAAGGAAACCTGACCCATGAATTTATTCGGAATAGCAAAATTTTTGCTGTTTCTATTTTGTCAAAAGACACGTCTATGGAATTCATAGGGCATTTTGGTTTCAAATCCGGCAGGGAAATAGATAAGTTTAAAGACATAAATTATAAAGTTGGTGAGGCGGGCGCTCCCATAGTTTTGGAAAATTGCGCGGGTTATTTAGAGGCGGAAACGGTTAATCAGATAGATGCCGGGACTCACACTCTTTTTGTTGGGAAAGTGATTAACGCAGAAATCGTCAATGATATGGAGCCGATGACTTACGATTATTATCATAAGATAAAAGGGGGGGGAGCTCCAAAAACAGCGCCAACATATATCAAAGAAGAAAAGGAAATTAAGCAAATGGAGGAGGCAAAAATGACTGAATTGCGACAAATCTACAAATGCAATATTTGCGGCAACATGGTTGAAGTTCTGCATGCCGGGCCGGGGCGGCTTGTTTGTTGTGGGCAGCCAATGGAATTATTAAAAGAAAATACGGTTGACGCGAGTAAAGAGAAACATATCCCAGTGGTTGAAAAAACAAAAACGGGAGTTAAAGTAAAAGTTGGATCTGTGCTTCATCCAATGGAAGAAAAACATTACATCGAGTGGATAGAAATAATCGCTGATGGAAAGTCATTTAGAAAATTTTTAAAACCGGGCGATAAACCGGAAGTAGAATTTGAAATAAAAGAAGAAAAAATTGAAGCAAGCGCGTATTGTAATCTTCACGGTTTATGGAAATCATAAAAAATATTTATACAATTAATTTGTTTTTATGATATACTGTATCGTTTTTAAAGTATTTATTTATTAAATTTGAAGGGTCAAATTGTGACTAATAAATTAAAACCTCTTATAATTGGTGATTTAGAGATAAAAACACCGATTATCCAGGGTGGTATGGGAATTAAAGTATCAACTGCTTCTTTAGCGAGCGCGGTGGCAAATTATGGCGGTGCCGGCACTATAGCGAGCGTAGCTCTGGGTTTTGGGACAAAAGATAATGAAGAGAATTTTGTAAAAGCGTCGCATGAAGGATTGGAAAGGGAAATACGCGACGCGAAAAGATTAACAAAAGGAGCCGTAGGCGTAAATATACTTGTGGCGTTAAGCAATTATGAAGAATTAGCCAAGATAAGTATTAAAGAAAAAGCCGATTTTATTGTTTCAGGAGCTGGATTGCCTATGGGACTGCC
>JBDROR010000145.1:0-6016 GCA_043809805.1 bacterium | reverse complement strand
CCTATCAAGTTGACTTAGTGGATGTTCAGTTTAGTATTTCGATGCGTGACAATGATGCTGAATCAAGCAAGAGAAAACATGACAGAATTATGGTTAAGGTAAATAAATACCTTAAAGAGAAGGAGTATCCGGAAGGAGTTCTTTTATTGCAAAATTCAGTTTTACAGCGCCAAAAGAGTACAACCGGGAAATCGGGAGACGATTTCTATCTGGCCCGGTCAGCATATTTAATGCGCACGGACCGCGTTCAGGACACGAATGCCTTGCAAGCTGAACTTGTTGAAATAGGGGTTGATGAAATTCAATCCGTCACACTTTTCTCATCAAAACAGCGCCAGCTTGAAGGTGATGCCCGAAAATTCGCGCTTGAGGATGCGATAAAGAAAGCGGATCTTACAGCTAAAACGTTGGGTTTGAAACTTGGCAAACCGGTTAGTATGTACTATGAAGCTCCTTCCATAACATTTGATAGTTCTATTGAAGTGATAGTTAAAGTAACATTCTCATATCAGGCTGATACAAATGTCCAGGAAACTGTTCCGGCGGATGCGGGGAAACCCGTAGGGGCGATTCGGTGAATCGCCCTCCTAATTTTAAACCCAATAAAACCAGCTTAATGCGAAATAACAATGCTCGAATGTATCCATAATTAATGTAATAGTTATGAGAGAATCCCCCTTAATCCCCCTTTTGCAAAGGGGGACATAGGAGGATTTTCCCTTTCGCCCATTCATAACATGTTACCCATAGATGATTTCTGTGCGGGGACTGGTAGTTCCCGTACAGATTTAGATCAGGATAATATTTTGGCCAGCGGTATATTTGGTTTTTACCTTGTTTGATTACTATTTGATAATAAAAATCGGCCTGCTCATAGTTCTTTCTGTAGAAATAATATTCGGCAAGGAGAAGATTAATATTCGGCAAGTTGGATTTTTTTAGTTTTTCTTTTATTCCTTTTTCAAAAACAACGCAAAATTTTTCTTTTTTAAAGAGCTTCAAAAGTTTGCTCAAAACATAGATGGTGCTTCTGCCATTACATGTTATTCTTTTGTAGGTAAATAGATCACAAGGCGGATTTATAATCAAAGTATTAAGATAAATGTCTGTCAGAAGCTCGTAATCATTATCTTTAAGGCATAATTTTTCTTCCGCTGTTTGGATTGTTTCCGGTTCGATAGTGAGATATGGTTTCCCTTTATTGAGCAGTTTAAGGTGTTCTCTTGCTTCGTTTGATTTTCCTTCTATAAGTCCGGCTATCCGAATTTTTGCCCTTTCATATTCGATGTCTTCATGTCCGGATTTTATTCCTTCTTCATGGGTTATTGTCTTTGCGGAGTTTAGAATAGCATAAGCATCTTCAAATTTTTTTGCGTTTGCGTATGCGAGACTTGCGTTAATGGCAGTTCCACCCCATAGAGATACACCGTCTACACCCTCTTTTATAAACGCCTTTTCATAATAATTTACAGCTTCATTAAAATCTTTTTGTTTCGCGAATGTTTCTGCAATCGGAATAATTACCCAAATTCTGCTTTTTCCCGGCGGAATATTTTTTTTGAGAAGCCATTTGCCTTGTTTGAGAAGAAGTTTATCCAAAGAATGTTTTTGGTAATAATGGTTCAAGTCCAGAAATATTCGCAGTCTGTCATCAACATCGGAAAAGTCGTCCCATAGTTTTTCGATTTTTTGTGCCCCGTCATAAGGGGAATGCCGATATTCATCGCGGATTTCACGAAGCTGCAGTTCCAATGGACTCGCCGCGATTAACATTTGGGAGATTATTGAAAGTTGTAACAATAAGAATATGATAAATTTTTTCATTTCGTTTTAAACCACTGTATTTTACTGAAAGGGCTCCATAAACCGTTTAGACCTTTTCCTTTTACGCGGAAATAATAAAGGCTGTTAGGATTCAATTTTTCTTCCGGTTTTATTTTGTAACCTGCCTCCCACAAAAGGTTTGGTTTGTCTGATTTTTTTATTTCTGAGGCGAATGTTTTGTCGATGATTAGTTTTTTGGCAGTATTAAAGACCTGTATTTGCCATTGATCGATGATGTGATCGTCCGGTCCATCTATGTTTATCCCGTAATTTTTCATTTTTTCATTTTCAAAACGCGTGATTCCAGGATTAATTTCAGTGAAGACGTCGTCTTTTATGTCAAAATGAGACTGATACCGGGGAGAAAAATATCCCCAGCTTAAAAGCGGCGTGAGATTTTTTGTTTCAATTCTTTTCCCATCGAGGTATTTCCGTTCAGGAAAATATCCCGGATAATAATTGAAAAAAAGTTTTTCCGGCTCTTCCGGATTTAAGGCAAAAGAGGGGATATCTTCAACCATTAAACAGTCCGGAGTGCGAGGCGCGTTAATATCCAAATCAACCAGTTTGTTTACGGTAACCCTTTTTTTCCGCGGAAAAGAATAGGTGACCGGCTGATAAGAATACCAGTATGTAAGTTTATCCCGCACTTTCTCAGAATACCCGGCAGCTTGCTGTGTGGATGAATGGGTGTGAAGGAGATTTCCGCTCTGTGGTTTAATATCTTGCAAGAAGGTGCGGGATTTATTGCTGCCGGGATTAAAGTCATCAAGATTTGTAAATGTGTCATTTCCACATTCGGGATGATATAGCATCGATGGGGCTAAAAACATATGAAAGACGTCTTTATTTTTTTTCCATCCTTCAACGATGGAATCGTTATGGTTAAAACATTCATCAATTAAAGGATGGTCAGATTTTCCAGTTGCTGCAAAGCCGATGATTCCATGGAGATTAGAGCTTTTATTTAAAATATTTTTTGCCCAAAAGAGCCCGGGACGGGAGTCGTACCAGTGGTTATATCTTTCGTGATGAAAGTTAGCCCATTCAGATGTAACCTCTCCGTCATAATCAAGAACAGAGCAACCGGCAAGATAGACCCATTCGAGGTCAAGGTTCCAATGCCCGCCGATTTCGTCATGTATATCGCGGTAGTAATAATCATCAAGCATATAACGCGTTTTTTTAGGGACAATTTGCGCCGGCCAGCGTTTTGACAGCCGCCAGTCATCCCGCATTATTTTAGAAGTTAATGTCCCGCTTGTTTCATGTTCGCCGTGGAATGAATAGTAAAAAATGTCAGCCTGATTTTTTACCAGAAGCCAGTCTTTTGCCGGATTGAAACCCGGCAAATTCCATTCCGAAGGTGTGATGTAATAAGGGCGCTCGCTGCTGTTATCAATATCCGCGTCAATAATGATCTTTTCTACACCGGCGCATTGCAGATATTCGTTATTCAAAACGGGCACGCCTTCATTTTCATGTTCTTCAACAGTTCCTTCATTTGTGAATGAAAAGAATGTGGCATTCCCGCGGCTTTTATATCCTTTTTTGACAAGTTTTTTCAAAAAATATTCCGCCTCCCACCCTCCGTCAGGGGCGCCTTCAGCACTGCAGACTTCAAGAATTCCGTCATCTCCCTGCGGAATTAAAATGGTATCAAAAACAATTTCTCCCAGAAATTCGTTGATATTTTTTGTTTGATTTAATTCGATCGTTTTGAATTTTCCATTGGGATAATCGTCCTGGCGGAAGAGTTTAATCCGGTATGTCAGGTTGGAAAATTCCTTCAGATCTTTTGTTTTTAAAAGGATTTTGACTGCGCGTCCATTTTTGGTTGGCACAATAATCTCATCCCACGGTAATTTTTCGAGGGAAGGTTTGCAGAAATCCAGTTCTGTTGGCTCTATCTTTGGACTTGCGGCGTATAAATTAATATTTGATATAAAAAAAATAATAAAAGTTAAAAAGTAAGATTTCACCTAGAAATCTCCGTAACTTGTTAATAATTCTAGCCGTCAGCATTCAGCTCGGAATGACAATTTAATTTTCATTCTTATTTTCTTTTATGTTTACATGAACATCGCATTCCTTAACCGGTTCGGTGCCTTTAATAAATGCCTGCACGGCAATCTCTTCGCATTCTGGAGTGGCCAACAATCCTGACTTATTATCTATTTCTTTGAATATAATGTTTTTCGGTATTGAAAAATCTCGGATTTCCGACTGTCCATATATATCTTTTATTATTCGTGCCCAGATTGGGCCTGTCATTTCTTCCCCTGTGGCATGTTGTCCCATGGATGTCCGGTCATCAAAACTGATGTGGATTCCTAAAGCCAGGTCGGGTGTAAAACCAATAAACCACGCGTCTGTGGAGTTATCGGTTGTCCCTGTTTTTGCTCCGATAGGCCTTCCCGCTAGCTTGCGGGCATATCTTCCGGTTCCTTCTTTTGTAACTGCCTGAAGCATATCAACCATAATATAATTAACATCCTCTTTCAGTATAATATTTTCAATATTATTATATTTTTCCAATATATTTCCATTAACATCTTTTATCGTTTTTATTGCCATTGGTTCCACATGAACACCCTCATTGGCGTATGTGGAATATGCCGATGTGATTTCAAGCAGTGTAACCTCTGAGGTGCCAAGGGCTAGGGTTAAATTGGGTGTAAGCGGGCTTTTTATACCTAAACGATTGGCATATTCTATTGCTTTGTTAACCCCAATTTCTCGCAAAAGTTTTATAGCTGTAATGTTTAATGAAAGTGAAAGCGCTTTTCTAAGGGTAACAGGGCCGTAATGGATTCCGTAATAATTGCTCGGGGACCATTCTTTGTCCTCCAAAAAGGCAATAGTAGAATCCAAAATCGATTCGGCGCCTGTCCAGCCCATATCAATTGCCGCTGTGTAAATAAATGGTTTGAATGCTGAACCCGGCTGTCTTTTTGTTTGTACAGTGCGGTTAAGCGGAGATTCCACATAGTTGTATCCGCCAATCATAGCCTTGATATAACCTGTTTGCGGTTCGATAGCCAGAACTGCGCCTTGCAGTGTCTGTTCCTGATACAACTCAAGCTGGATATTTAAATCCCCCTTTAATCCCCCTTTTCCAAAGGGGGAAATAGGGGGATTTTTATCTATAGATGAGATTTTTACCCTGACAAGATGATCTTCAGCAAGCGCGTCGTTGGCTTTGGTTATTCCCAAACGATAAAAACCGCTGTCTTTCTTTTCTTCAAGCTCTCTGAATTCCTGTCGTTTAATCCATTTCATTCCGTCTAACGGAAGATTACCTTCTATACCCCATCCAAGCGAGACCACCGTTTTTGCTTTTTCAACTTTTTTTACCTGCCCCCATGTTACTTTATTTATCTTCAGGTATCCTAAAAGTTCTTTTTTGTTTGTAATACCGGTCGCTTTTTGTATTTTTTCTTCTATAGTTTGTCCCTTTCCCAAAAACTTAGGATCATATTTTCCCAGAAAATTATTTTTCCATTTCAGGTGTTTTTTAAAATTTGTCTCAGCGATTTGCTGGATTCTTAAATCCAGTGTCGTATAAACTGAAAGGCCTCCTTCATATAGCATTTTCCCACCAAATTTTTCCTCGAGAATTTTTCGGATATATTCGGTAAAATACGGCGCTTTATTTTGCCGGTATTTAAAAGGGGCAAAATTTACTTTTTCCTCTTTTGTTTTTTTATATTCTTCAGCGCGTATAAAATTTGATTTTAACATTCGTTTTAAAACAAATAATTGCCGTTTTTTCGCAAGTTTAGGGTTTTTATATGGAGAATAAAGGGTTGGCCCCCGAATAAAGCCGGCTAAATACGCCGCCTCAGCCAGATTTAATTTTGATACGGGTTTTTCGAAGAAAGCCTGGCTCGCGGATTCCACCCCGTACGCGCCATGCCCGAAGCATATCTGGTTGCAGTAAAACTCAAGAATCTCTTTTTTTGAATAATGCGTTTCAATTTGGAGGGTTAAAATAGCTTCCTTTAGTTTTCGAATAAGTACTCTTTCCGGGCTTAAGAAAAGATTTTTTGCCAATTGCTGGGTTAGTGTGCTTCCTCCCTGGACAATTTCTCCCGCCAGAATATTTTTTAAAAATGCCCGTGCAATGGATGTCATATTAATGCCCCAGTGCTGATAAAATTGGTGATCCTCAGTAGCGATAATCGCGTTA
>JBDROR010000144.1:0-16981 GCA_043809805.1 bacterium | reverse complement strand
TCCGAGCGGAGTAGGGGCGACCCAATGTGGTCGCCCGGTAAAAGAGGGCAGCCACCCCAACGGGGGAAAGATTTCTCCCTTCGGTCGAAATGACAGTATAACGAGTTGTAGTGTAGAAAAAATAAGTAATATCAATAACTTACGGAGATTTTCAGGTGAAACTTAATAGAAATTATGTGATATTAAAAAAAATGACCAAAGAAGATGACAGCTATGCAGCTATCTCACCACAGGAAAGAGTTTCTGTGATGTGGGATATTACTGCCGAAATCTGGTCATTGCGGGATAAAAAAAGTGTTAAACAAAGATTACGAAGAAATGTTACAAATCTTATTAAACAATAAGGTTAAATTCCTTGTTGTTGGCGCATACGCTATGGGAGTACATGGTTATCCCCGGGCAACGGGAGATTTTGATATTTGGGTGGAAGCTTCAATTGATAATTCAAAAAAGATATGTCTGTCTCTTGCTGAATTTGGAGCGCCGCTTAAAGGGGTTAGCCAAGACGCTTTTTCAACAGAAGGTATTGTTCTTCAGGTCGGTGTCCCTCCAAGAAGGATTGATATCATCACTAAAATTGATGGTGTCAATTTTAAACAAGCATATAACGATAGGGAAGATGTAGAAATAGAAGATTTAAAAGTTCCGTTTATTTCTAAGGACAATCTTATCAAAAATAAAGAATCAACCGGACGGGATAAAGATAAATTGGATTTGAAATATTTAAAAAAATTAACAAATAAATAATGCTGATGCGAACAAAGATTTTAGTTTTGACATTTTCTTTTATATTCCTTTTTTTATCCGTGTTATTTTTCACACAAAATTCAGCGCAAAATGATAAAGTTTTCATAATTCCAATTAAAGATACAATAGAACTCGGTCTTTCCGGGATTGTGAAACGGGCGATAAATGAAGCTAAAGGGGCGCAGGCAAAAGCGATTATTTTGGAGATAGACACTTATGGCGGCAGGGTTGATGCCGCGGATGAAATATGCGGTTCTTTGGCATCCGCGGAGCCGATTCCCACGATTGCCTTTGTTACCGAAGAGGCGTGGTCCGCGGGGGCTATGATCTCTTTAGGGTGCAAAGAAATATTTATGGCTCCCGGCTCAAGTATAGGCGCGGCTGAGCCTAGGGTTGGAATGGGTGGGGAGGAAACCGCCGACGAAAAATCCGTGTCTGCGATCCGCGCGAAATTCAGGTCGTTGGCGTCTAAGAACGGTTATCCGGAAGATATCGCGCAGGGAATGGTTGATAAGGATTTGGAGATAAAAACGATTAAACCAAAAGGCAAGCTTATTACGCTTTCAGCGGATGAAGCGATAGAATTAAAATTAGCGAAGAAAATAGTAAAAAATCGCGGGGAGCTTTTAGCATTAAAGAATCTGGATAAATGTGAGATTGTGGAAATTTCTCCGACATGGTCTGAAAATTTAGTGCGTTTTTTAACTGGCCCGATTGTAAGTTCTTTGCTCATTACTCTGGGGTTTTTAGGCATAATATATGAATTGATGTATCCCGGATGGGGTGTGTCAGGCACTGCCGCGCTTTTTTGCCTTTCGCTTTTTTTCTGGGGGCATTATTTAATTGGAATGGCGGAATGGTTTGAAATCCTGCTTCTTGTTGCCGGTGTTGGACTTTTAGGTTTGGAAATATTTGTTATCCCCAGTTTTGGAATGACAGGGATTTCGGGAATTACATTAATAGTTATCAGTATCTTTCTTTCGATGGTAAAACATCCAAATCCGTTAGAAGCCCCGAAAATGGAATTGTGGAACGCCTTTTATATTTTATCATGGTCGGTGATAATTGTTTTTATTGGGTTTATCGCGGGTATAAAATTTTTACCTAAAACCAAATTATGGGAAAAAATAATTTTGTCTTCTGTAGAAAAGAAAAGCGAAGCTTCAAGTGTTTCGCAAAGCTATTTGGGAAAAACAGGAAAAACTGCAAGTATTTTAAGGCCCAGCGGCCGCGCGGTATTTGATGATAAGATATTGGATGTCCTCAGCGAAGGGGAGTTTATAGATAAAGATACAACGGTGAAAGTTGTAAAAATTGACGGAAGCAAGGTTGTTGTGAGAATGGAGAATTGAAAAATGGTCTGGCTTAAGATTCTTACTTTTTTGGTTCTGGGATTTATTTTATTATTGATAGAATTATTCACGCCGACTTTTGGAGTGGTGGGGTTGTCGGGTATAATTTTAATTGTAACCGGATGTTATTTGGTGGCAACATTGCATAGTGTTATTGCCGGAATTGTTCTTTCTTTAGTAAGTTTGATAACAATTGTTGCTGCGGTAAAATTATTTCCTAAAACCAGGATTGCTAAAAGCCTAAGGCTTGGTGTGTCTCAGAATAGAGAAGCAGGATATCATTCAGCAGATGATAGTTTAAACGAATTGTTGGGGAAGGAGGGGGTTGCTGTTACAACTTTGCGGCCGAGTGGAACAGCGTTGATAGACGGCGAAAAAGCGGATGTCATAACCGAAGGGGTTTTTATACAGAAAGGCGCGAAGATTAAGGTAACGCTTGTGAAGGGAAGCAGAGTGGTAGTTAAAGAAGTCGTCAGTTGACGGCTTTAACAAAAACAAAGCCGAAGACTGGATTCCCGCCTTCGCGGGAATGACAGAACGAGATAGGAGGAACAAACATGAACGGTGGTATAATTTTTTTTGTGGTTATTTTTGGTACTTTCTTTTTATCATTTTTTTTCTGGATTGTTCCTGTCAGGCTTTGGGTTACAGCGATAGCCGCCGGAACGCAAGTCGGTATTTTTAATCTTATCGGTATGCGTCTCCGCCGGGTGGATCCGAATGTGATTGTTCTTTCTTTGATCAACATTCATAAATCAGGATTAAAAGTTACAACTGACGACCTGGAAGCGCATTATCTCGCGTGGGGAGCCCGGCGGGACAAATTAGGCGGGTCGGCGGAACATGTGCAGCTTGTCGTAAGCGCGCTTATCGCCGCTGACAAAGCAAACATACCGCTGGATTTTAAACGCGCGTGCGCGATTGATCTGGCCGGAAGGGATGTTCTGGATGCCGTTCATACAAGTGTAAATCCCAAGGTTATAGATTCTCCGCCGGAGCCGGGAAAGACCATTGACGCGGTGGCGAAAGATGGAATACAGGTTCAGGCAAAGGCAAGGGTGACCGTAAGAACCAATATCGACAGGTTGGTAGGAGGCGCTACGGAACAGACGATTATTGCCCGCGTGGGAGAGGGTATTGTTACAACAATCGGTTCTGCCGAGAGCTATAAAAGAGTGCTGGAAAATCCTGATTCAATATCTAAAAATGTTCTGTCCAAAGGCCTTGATTCAGGGTCTTCATTCGAAATACTTTCGATTGATATTGTTGATGTGAATGTTGGTAAAAACGTCGGAGCGGAATTGCAGACTAACCAGGCGGCGGCTGATTTAAAAATCGCGCAAGCCCGCGCTGAAACAAGACGCGCGATGGCTGTAGCGCAGGAACAAGAAATGAAGGCACGTACGCAGGAAATGATGGCTAAAGTGAAAGAGGCTGAAGCGGAAATTCCTCAGGCTATAGCGTATGCCTTTAAAGAAGGAAAACTTGGGATAATGGATTATTATAATTTGAGGAACATACAGGCGGATACCCAGATGAGAGAAAATATCGGCGGCAAGGGCGCTGAGAAAGATAAAAAACAGGACTGAAGTAAAATGGATTCGTTAATAATTTATTTGATTATAGGCGCGGTCTGGATTTTTCAGGTTCTGACAAAGAAAAAGCGTGAGGCTGAAATCAGGCAAAGGCCGGAAGAAAAAGAGCCTGAGCGGGGTATGTTTGATGAATTAAAAGATTTATTGGAAAAAAAATATCAGCCGGATGTATTTGAAGAGGATAGACAGGAAATTGAGTTGCAAATGGCCGAACCGGTTGAAGAACAACAAATAGAGGCAATGGATGTAAGCAAAAATGAAACGTTCATGCCAACAATAATTGACACGAAAGGGAATGAGGAAACCCCAGAGCCTGAGTTAGAGAAACCGTTAAGCGGTTTATCCAATGACGTGCTTGAACAGGGCATAATACTTTCTGTTATCCTCGGCCCGCCGCGGTCAGTCCAGATGATGAAAAGAATTATAACAAACTGACTGCGAGCGAAGACAAATGGCTTCTTTCGCTTTTTTCAAGCGTGATATGCCCGAATATTTTTTCGCCCTTAAAACGTTCGGCGACATAAGTCAGGCCGTTGCTGTTTGAATCGAGGTATGGGTTGTCGATTTGATAAGGATCTCCCGTAAGGACTACTTTGGTATTTTCTCCCGCGCGGCTTATAATGGTTTTAACTTCGTGCGGGGTGAGATTTTGCGCCTCGTCAACAATGAAAAACTGGTTAGGCAATGTGCGGCCGCGGATATAGGTTATAGCCTCAAGTTCCATCCTGCCGGATTTACTAATGGATTGGTATGTCTCTTCCGTATTTTTATTGCAAAACATTAAATATTCCAGATTGTCAAATATAGGCTGCATCCAGTGTGAAAGTTTGGCCTCTTTATCGCCGGGGAGAAAACCAATATCTTTCCCAAGGGGAATAATTGGACGGGAAACTAGAATTTTGTTATATTTATTTTCATTAAATGTTTTATGCAGGCCCGCGGCTATAGCCAAAAGCGTCTTTCCCGTGCCGGCGGTTCCGATAAGGGTTACAAGTTTTATTTCTTCGCAAAGCAGAAGCTCCATCGCGAACTGCTGCTGCATATTGAGAGGTTTTATACCCCATATTTGTTTTTTTTGATTAAAAAGCGGTACTATTTTATTAAATTTTTTTGAATATTTGCCAAGAGCTGTTTTATCTGGATTTACCTGGCTTTTTAGAAGGATAAATTGATTGTCGTTAAGATCAGCGTCTTTTAGGATATGCTCTTTATTGGAATAGAAACTGTCCAGTTCTTCCTTAGTCACCAGAATTTCTTTCCACCCGGAATACAACTCCTCAATATTAACCTTTTGTTTCTCAAAATCCCGTGCCTCAATTCCTAACGCGTCAGCCTTGATTCGCGCGTTTATGTCTTTGGTTACAAAAAATACTTTTTCGCCTTTCTTCTGTAGTTTTAAGGCGGTCATTAAAATTTTATTATCGGATGCCGCCAAATTCATTCCGGCAGGCAAATCAAATTCATAATTTAATTCTATTTTTAACTGGCCTCCGTTGCTTAAAGGCGCGCCCTCGCTTAATTTCGCGCCGTTTCGTAATCCGTCCAAAAACCTTGTTACAATTCTCGCGTTTCGGCCCCGTTCATCGGGAGAGCTTTTAAATTTATCCAATTCTTCTATTACGGTGATAGGAAGGACAACGTCATTGTCTCCGAAAGATGTTAACGAATCAGGATTGTGTATCAGGACATTGGTATCGATTACAAATGTTTTTTTCAATTTAATTCCTCCTCATGTATTTTAATATCGGTCAATAAAGGTTTAATTATAGCAAAAAAATTCAAACAATCTTTCCAAATTACTTAAAAATTATGTATAATTAGACCATCAAAATCTTAGGAATAAAGTAAATTGTTGCGGGGCGTTAAATAAATAATGAAAAAGTTGAATATAAAGGTCATTCCCAATGCCCGCAAAAACAGTATTTCAGAGGATAACGGTATTTTTAAGGTACGTGTAACCGCTCCCGCGGTTGACGGGAAGGCGAACAAGGCAATTATTGAAGTGTTGTCGGAATTTTATGGTGTGAAAAAGAGGGATGTCAGGATAATACACGGTGAAAAATCCCGCGGAAAAATTGTTGAAATCACCTCATTAAATTAATTCATTCTATGTCAAAAAAAAAAGTTGACTCGCATTTTATATTAAGGGCTTTTCAGTACCGCAATTACAGTTTGTTTTTTGGAGGACAGAGTGTTTCGCTTGTCGGTACATGGATGCAGCACATTGCAATGAGCTGGTTGGTGTATCGTTTAACTAATTCTGTGTTTATTCTCGGGATGGTGGGATTTTTAATCCAAATACCGGTTTTCTTTCTGACGCCTTTCGCGGGGATTTTTGTTGATCGGTGGGATCGAAGGCGGCTTCTTATTATCACGCAAATTCTCGCTGTGATTCAAGCCGTTGTTCTTTCCATTCTGTTTTTTTTAAATATTATAGCGGTTTGGCATATTATTATTTTGGGAATTATTCTTGGGTTGATTAATGTGTTTGATATGCCGGCCCGCCATGTTTTTGTGGTTGATATTATTGAGAAAAAAGAGGATTTAGGAAATGCTATCGCCCTAAATTCGGCTATGGTAAATATCGCGCGATTATTAGGCCCTTCATTGGCCGGACTGATTATCGCGTGGGCGGGGGAAGGGGTCTGTTTTTTATTTAACGCGGTAAGCTATCTGGCCGCCATTATCGCTTTATTTTTGATTAAAACAAATCCTTTGTTAGATAATAGAAATAAAAAACTTGCGCCATGGACTGAATTTAAAGAAGGGTTTGGTTACGCTTTTGGATTACCTCTTGTCCGTTCGATGCTTTTTCTTTTAGCCTTAACAAGTTTGATGAGTATGTCATATCAGACCCTCATGCCTGTTTTTGTGAAAGATATTTTGAAGAGCGACGCCCGCTTATTAGGTTTTTTAATGGGCGGTTCCGGGATAGGCGCTTTGGCGGGCGCTTTTTATCTTGCTTCGCGCAAAAATATTGACGGTCTTGGAAAAGCTGTTGTGTTTGCTTCCGGTGTTTTTGGAATGTCTTTACTTCTGTTTTCTTTATCGCGCAATTTCTGGTTTTGTTTATTTTGTATGTTATGTTCCGGATTTGGGTTAATGGTGCAAATGGCGGGAAGCAACACCATTTTACAGACGATGGTCCATGATGATAAAAGAGGTCGTGTTATGGGTCTTTTCCTCACCGCCTTTGTCGGAGTTATGCCATTTGGCAGTTTGCTGTCCGGATGGATTGCCAGTTTAGTCGGGACGCCGAATACGATATTGATATGCGGGATAGGCGTATTTTTTGGAATATTTATCTTTGGCCGGCGGGTAGCTGATATAACTATTTTAAATGAATTGACAGAAATAAAATAGTTCAATATAATTATCAAAATTTTAGGGGGGTAAGTGTGCAAACCAAAGAAGATGAGTTAAAAGCTGTTGAAGAATTAAAAAGCGGGCACGATGCGATTTTGGCTGAAGTGGAAAAGGTTATTGTCGGACAGAAACAGGTGGTTGAGCAGTTTCTGATTGCCCTTTTTGCGCGGGGGCATTGTCTTTTGGTTGGTGTTCCTGGATTGGCCAAGACGTTGTTGATAAATACTCTCGCCAAAATTTTAGATTTAAAGTTTAAACGGATACAATTTACTCCGGATTTGATGCCGTCTGATATTATAGGAACGGATATTATTCAGGAAGATGTCAATACAGGCAAGCGTTGTTTTAAATTCCTGCCGGGGCCTGTTTTTGCGAATATAATTTTAGCGGATGAGATTAACCGTACTCCGCCAAAGACCCAGGCCGCGCTTTTAGAAGCTATGCAGGAATATAAGGTGACAACGGGCGGCGAGACCTATGAACTTGAACTTCCGTTTTTCGTCTTAGCGACCCAAAATCCAATTGAACAAGAAGGAACTTATCCTTTGCCTGAAGCGCAGTTGGATCGGTTTATGTTCGAGGTGCATATTGATTATCCGTCTAAAGAAGAGGAAATGGAAATTGTTAGATTAACCACCTCTGCCTATGAAACTTCTTTAAAAACTGTTTTAACAGGCAAAGATATTATCCGTTTGCAAAAGATTATCAGAAAGGTTCCTGTAAGCGATTATCTGGTGGAATACGCGGTGGATTTAGTGAAAAATACCCGGCCGGGAACAGATGATTGTCCAAAGATTGTGAAAGATTGTGTCAGCTGGGGTGCCGGCCCCAGGGCGTCGCAGTATCTTATTTTAGGTGCCAAGACACGGGCTATTATGCACGGACGGTATACTGTTACAGGCGATGATATTCGGGCTGTAGCTAAGCCAATTTTGAGGCACAGGGTAATAACCAATTTTAATGCGGAAGCAGACGGCATGGACTCGACGAAAATTGTTGCTGAACTTATTAAGAGTGTAAAAGAACCGGGAAAATAGTATGTTCGGTGGACACAGGGGGAAACTTTATTGTCATTCCGAGCTGTAGGGGCGACCCGGTGGGTCGCCCGAAATGGGAGGGCGAGGCACCGCCTCGCCCCTACGGGGAAAGATTTCTCCCTTCGGTCGAAATGACAAATTAATCGGTCGGAATCTTATACTGACAATTTCGATCGAAATAACAAATTATAAGGGCGATTCATGAATCGCCCCTACCAAAAGAGGAGACTTATGATTCACAGTATGACAGGTTACGGCAGGGGAATGGCAAAATATGATGAGACAGAAATAGTTATTGAGCTTCGGTCCGTTAACCGGAGTTCTTTGGAAATATCCGGCAGATTTCCGCAGGATTATCAATTCTTGGAGTTGACTGTTCGAAAATTTATTCAAAAAAAATTGAGCAGGGGACAAATCAATGTTTTTATCCATGAAGGCGCGAAAAGCAAAAAGAATATTTTTAAAATAGATGAAGAGATATTTGGAAAAATTTATGCTAAATTTATCCAGCTTAGAAAAAATTTTAAAATGGAATGCGATGTAAATTTTGAAGATATTTTACGAATAGAAGGAGTGATTATTAAAGATGCTCCTAAAGAGAATCGAAAGGCTTTAACTAACGCGGTAGAAAAAGCGCTAAACGCGGCATTGAATAATTTGATTTCTATGCGCCTTGAAGAAGGGAAGTCTTTATGTAAGGATATATTGAGCCGGATAGAAGTTATAGATGGTATTTTAAAAGGAATTAATAAAACAGTCCCTGCGGTATTGGAAAAATATAAGAAAAATTTGGAATTAAAAATGAAAAAATTACTGCCGGAGGGCATCAAAATTGATAAAACGAAGTTTTATACCGAATTGGCCGTTTATTCGGAAAAAGTTGATATTACGGAAGAATTAGTAAGATCAAAAAGCCACATTAAACTTTTTAAAGATACATTGAATAAAAATGATTCAATCGGCAAAAAGTTGGATTTTATCTTACAGGAAATGAATCGGGAAGCTAATACGATGGCATCAAAGGCTTCGGATTTTAATTTAACAAAAGAAGTTATTAATATAAAAAATGAGATAGAAAAAATAAGGGAGCAGGTCCAAAATGTTGAATAAAAAAAAAGGGGGAATGATAATTATTATTTCCGCGCCTTCAGGGGCTGGAAAGACTACTTTAGTTGAGTTGTTGAAGGAAGATTTCCCTGATATGTATTGTTCTGTTTCCTGTACCACCCGTTCTGCACGGAAGGGAGAGTCGGACGGTAAAGACTATATATTCATTTCAGAGGAGAAGTTTAACAAAACGGTGGAAAATAACGAATTTGCTGAATGGGCGGAAGTGCATGGGAATTTATACGGCACGCCTAAAAACACATTGGAAGAAAATTTGGCAAGGGGAAGAGATGTCCTTTTAGATATTGATGTCCAGGGCGCTGAAAAAATTAGAAAATTATATCCCGACGGGTTATTTATTTTTATTATGCCCCCTTCGATCGACACCTTAAGAGACCGGCTTTTAAGCAGGCAGACAGAAAACCCTGTATCTTTAGAAAAGAGATTGAAAGACGCTGAAAAAGAAATGGAATATTATTCCCGCTATAATTATACTGTTGTAAACGAGGATCTGAAAAAAGCCGGACGGGAATTAAAAAACATCATTGAAACAGAGAAAAAGAAACAGCGGACATAAATTGGACATAGTATAAGATTTCTCACTTCGTTCGAAATGACATCAGACGGTAATACTTCGTTTAATTTTTATTCTCCTTTACAAACATTCAGATCTTTTAATATCCCGTCTTCAATGTTGTATATCCATCCGTGAACTGTTAATTTCTGCCCGGATTTCCACGCGTTCTGAACAATTGTCGTGTGACATATATTTCCCACCTGCTTAACGACATTGAGTTCACACAATAAATCAATTTTCCCTTTTTCATTTTGAAGTGAGTCGATTTTGGTTTGATGACAGCGATAAAGATCTTTGATGTTTTGAAGCCAATTATCCATTAATCCATACTCTTTATTTTCCATGGCTGCTTGAATACCGCCGCAGCCGTAATGGCCGCAAACAATGATGTGTTTTACTTTTAATATTTCTACGGCGAATTGAATTACCGACAGGCAGTTTAGGTCTGTATGGAGTACGAGGTTGGCAACATTCCGGTGAACAAATATCTCGCCCGGCAGCATGTCAACAATTGCGTTTGCCGACACGCGGCTGTCCGAACAGCCAATCCACAAATACTCAGGATTTTGCTGTTTCGAGAGATTTAAGAAGAAATCAGGGTCTGACTTTTTTATTTTTTTCGCCCAGTTCTTATTTTTTTCAAAAAGATTTTTAATAATTTGTTTCATCTAACGTTTTCCTAAAAAGACGCTCACACTTCGTGCGTGACAATAATGCGCGTTTTGGTTTCGTAATAATTTTTCTTTCTTTTCCGCCCGGAAATCTTCGCCGAATTTCCGTGAAGTGTCGATAAGTCGATACCACTTCAAACCTTCATACATGGGCAAATTTGTGAAGATTCCCCTATGGTGCATGTTAAAAATCAGGAAAAGATAATAATTGCCGGGAGCAAACGGCACTTCATTTCCGGCTAACAGATAACAAAGAGTTTTTAATTTAGGATTATTCCAGTTTGGCGCATCGAGATGTTTTCCAAACCAAGAGATGTCAGGAATATTATCCTTGTCTTTATCCTGTCCGGTAAAGAATCTTCGGCGCCTGAGTATCGGATAAGTTTTTCTGAAAGAAATAGCTTTCTTGCAAAATTCTAAAATCTCAGCGTGCTGTTTCACGTTATCCCAATTAAACCATGTTAGCGTGTTATCATGACAGTATGTGTTATTGTTTCCTTTTTGCGTGCGCATTATTTCATCTCCATAAAGGATCATCGGTGTACCGGAAGAGAATAACAGGCAACAGAAAGCATTTTTTATCATCTGTTCCCTGAGCTGAATAATATTTTGGTCGTCTGTTTCTCCTTCCGCGCCGCAATTCCATGAATGGTTATCATTCGCTCCGTCACGGTTTTCTTCCAGATTGGCTTCATTATGTTTGCCGTTATAAGAATATAAATCATGCAATGTGAAACCATCGTGACAGGTGATAAAATTAATGCTGTTATACGGTTTTTTCCCGTATTCCTGATAAAGGTCGGCGGAACCGGTCAGTCTTTTCGCTATCTCTCCCGCTTGTCCTTCATCGCCTTTGATAAACCGGCGCGCCGTATCCCTGAACTTTCCATTCCACTCCGACCATCCTTTAGGAAAGTTACCGACCTGATATGTCGTCAAATCCCATGGCTCAGCTATCATCTTGACCTTGCTTAGAATCGGATCTTTAGAAATTGCCTCAAAAAATGATGAATTCCCGCTAAATTCTCCTTTAACCCTGGCTAAAATCGAGGCCAGATCAAATCGAAAACCGTCGACATGCATCACTTCCGTCCAGTAACGCAGTGAATCCAGTACAAGACACATAACGGCCGGGTTTTCGATATTAAGGGTATTGCCGCAGCCGGTATCGTTTAAATAATGTCGATATGGTTCTTTAGGATTATGCGGATTTTGTATCAGAGCATAATACGTTGGATTATCCACTCCTCTAAAACACAACGAAGGCCCCAATTCGTTTCCTTCCCCCGTGTGGTTGTAAACAACATCAAGTATAACTTCAATACCCGCCCTGTGAAGTTCCCGCACCATAGTCTTAAATTCTTCCACTTGGCAGCCCGGACGGCTTTGCGTGCTGTACGAGGATTCGGGAGCGAAGAATCCGATCGTATTATAACCCCAGTAATCCGTGAGCCCTTTGTCTAAAAGTTCGCTGCGAACAAAAAATTCATGAACCGGCATAAATTCGACCGCGTTAATGCCTAATTCCTTCAAATAAGGGATCTTCTCAATAAATCCCAAATATGTTCCCGGATATTTAACTCCCGAAGAAACATGAGAGGTAAATCCTTTTATGTGTGACTCATAAATGATAAGTTCATTCATTGGGATATCCAGAGGCTTATCTCCTTGCCAATCAAAATTATCATCCACTACAATTGATTTTGGAACGATGCGGCTATTGTCCCGCTGATCCATGACAAGATCTTTTTCCTGAGCATTTAGATCATAAGTGAATATTAGATTATCTTGATTTTTAAATTTTCCGGTTACGGCTTTCGCGCAGGGATCGATAAGCAGTTTATGCGGGTTAAATCTATTTCCTTCCGCGGGATTATATTCGCCATTAATTTTGTAACCGTACAATTGCCCCGCTTTTACCCCTCGCACAAACACATGCCATATATGATCTGTTTTATTTTCAATCTTTATGATATCTGTGGGGCCGCCATGGGAAGTATCAAATAACAATAAAAATACTTCTGTCGCGTATCGAGAGAATATGGAAAAATTTACACCTTCCGGCGTTAAGACAGCTCCCGTAAAATCTTTATTGCCGGCGGAAATTTCTTTATTTGTTTGAGTGCTTATTATTTTGTCCAATAGATTTTCCTGGATATTTTTTAGTAAATTTTGGCCTTATTTTTTGAATTCACTTCTTGTTAATATTAATGGTAATCATTCTATTTATTGTTACATTTAATAGCGAGTGTGAACGAATCCTTGTTAAAATTTTAATTCTTATTATTTAGGAATAATAATTGAAAAAGTTTTTTTAGGATAGTCAATATTTAAAACAAAATTACTCAAAAAACTTTTTGTGCCAAGCAATGGGATGTTAAGATTCGGCATAAAATCAACTAAAACATTTTTTGTAAAATAACCAAAAGCTTTTATACAAATAGTATGACTGTATGCAATAGTAATTCCATTGCCGGTATTTATTTTCTTTTGATAACCTGCCTGTAAATTATGTTTTAATAATGAGGCAAACGAAGCAGGTAAAGCGCATTCATCAGCGCCTGTATCTATTAAAGCATATACATTTATTTGATTCTCATTTTCTGGATTTGTGATTGTAATAGGCAAGTATGGCCTGGCAATATCACCAGACCGAGTTGTAATAAAAGGATAATCTTTAACTAACATAATAAATATGAACTAGATCTTTATCTGGAATGTAAAGAAGGAAAGGTGATTCAAAGCCTTTTTTCTTCGCTTCATTTAATGTTTCTTCCGGTGTATTTCCCGAACCAACAATAGTGTTATCGTCAACATTTTTCAAGGCAACATATTGACCATTGTATTTATCATTTGTTACTAAAACTTTTTCCATAATTCTACCATCCTCCATAACTTAAACAAATTATATCATAGATTTAAAGAATATTTTTCTATTTTAACGGCGAATTGAGCGAACGCCATTGTTAAAATCTTAATTTATATTAAACATTTTGGACACCGTTATATAATAAAACTTGCAATAAGAGATACCTCCAAGTAATAATATAGTTGTCCAAAAAACATTAAAACAATCCTGTAGCTACTTTTTTTGCTTGACATCTGGGGGCCTTATAGGTGTTAGCTTTTTAATTAGTTCCATTTAATTTGTTTTCGACAAACGAACTTATAATACTTAGATCACCCCAAGCTTTTATATTCGATATTTTTTCTTCTGTACTATCTGAATAAATTAAAATTATTGTAGTCCATGTTCCTATTTCTCCTGATGGAGTGAATGTTTCATCGTGTAAATCTTTATTTCCTAAAAATATAGCATTAACTAAGCTAAATACTTCTTCGTCTTCATTAGTTAAAGAAAATATATCCTTTCTTTCTTGAAAGTTATACCTATGTACAGTTACTTCATAATTATTATTCGATTCATATATCTCAAATTTTCTATCACCTCCACCAATGGTTTCCCAAACTAGCTTATTAATAGTTTTTGAATTATTATTTTCATCACTATTGGTTATGCAACAAATTGAAAAAAAACATAAGAAAATTATGATGTTAACAAATTGTTTTTTCATTGTATTTCATTTTTTAATTTTATACATAACGGCGAGTGCGAATGCGCAACTCGGCCGAACATCGAAAATCACCGGCGAGTTACTGCCCATCTAGTGTATTAATTCATTAAAATCTTATTTATATTTTATCAAATCTTCTGAATTTAGCATAGTATCTTTTTTCTAAAATGTCTTGACTATCATTTCGTAAAACCTATATAATACCAGAAAATATGAATTTTGTTCAAGTCGCCTTGCCTATTCCGATTAACAAACTTTTTACATACCGGATTCCGGATCATTTTCAGAATAAAATAGCGGTTGGCCAAAGGGTTTTAGTCCCATTTGGCGGGAAAAAATTAGTAGGTTATGTTATTGAACTGACGGATATGACCGATGTCTCCAAATTGAAGGAAATTGAAGAAATAATTGACGAGCAGCCGGTTATTATTCCTTCGGTTTTGAAGTTATCAAAATGGATGTCGGAATATTATCTTTGTTCACTAGGGGATGTTTTAAAGTCCGCGTTTCCATCCGCATTAAAAAAACCAAAAAGAAAGCAAGTTTTATCAACAGAACAATATAACAAAGAAAAATGTTTCGTCCTGACGGATGAGCAGAGTAGCGCGCTTGAGCTGATAAAAAAAGATATAGATATAGAAAAACCGGGCATATTTCTTTTATTCGGAATTACGGGAAGCGGTAAGACCGAAGTTTATATCCGGGCGGTTCAGCATGTTCTGGGGAAGAAGAAACAGGCCTTAATTTTAGTTCCTGAAATTGGGATTACACCGCAAATTGTGGAACGTTTTAGACGCCGGTTTAACAATGAAGTCGCGGTTATTCACAGCCGGTTAAAGGCGTCTGAGCGGTATTTTGAATTTGAGAAAATACGAAACGGCGAAGTTAATATTGTGATCGGTGTTCGTTCGGCGGTATTCGCGCCTCTTAAAAATTTGGGAATAATAATAGTTGATGAAGAACATGATTCGTCATACAAGCAGACAGAGTCTCCAAAATATAATGCCCGTGATGTGGCGTTGATGCGCGCGAAATTTGAAAATGCGGTTTGTGTTTTGGGGTCGGCGACACCGTCTTTGGAATCGTATCATAAGGCAGGAAAAGGCAGTTATAATCTTTTGCCTCTTACTGAACGGATTGAAAAAAGGCCGCTTCCAAAGGTAAAAATTGTTGATTTGCGGCAGGAATTTGTAAAAAATGGCAAAGCGGAGATTTTTTCTGATGTCTTGAAAGGGGCGATTTCGCTGCGTCTGCAAAAAAAAGAACAGGTAATTTTATTTATCAACCGAAGGGGCTTTTCCAATTTTGTGCTCTGCCGTGAATGCGGCGAAGTGCTTACCTGCCGCAATTGCGATGTGTCCCTTACTTTTTATAAAAATAAAAATATTGGCAAATGCCACTATTGCGGTTATCAAAAAAAGATACCTGAGCTTTGTCCGAAATGCGAAAGCGGTTATCTTCAGAATTTTGGTTTTGGGACGGAACAGGCGGAGATGGAATTGAAAAACTGTTTTCCCCTCGCTAAAATTACGCGGATGGATTTGGAGTCCACTCGCGGCAGAGAATCATTTGAAGATATTTATAAGGCGTTTCTGAACCATGAGATTGATATTCTTGTCGGCACGCAAATGGTGACAAAAGGTTTTGATTTTGTGAATGTTACGCTGGTTGGAGTTATTTCCGCGGATACAAATTTAAACCTTCCGGATTTTCGAGCGAGTGAGCGGACATTTCAGCTTTTGACGCAAGTCGCGGGCAGGGCAGGGCGGGGGGCAATTCCGGGAGATGTGATTGTCCAGACGTATCTTCCTGAACACTATGCAATTTTGGCAAGCAAGGAACATGATTACAAAAGGTTTTTTAAGGAAGAATTATCTTTCCGTAAAAGCCTGAATTACCCCCCATTTTCTTTTATAATTAATATTTTTGTAAAAGGTTCTAAAGAAGAACGGGTTATAGATGCCTCTCAGAAACTTGTTCAGGCGCTCTACAGGGGAAAAAGAAACGCGAAAACCAAGCTTGTTATTTTGGGCCCTGCGGAGGCATCGATTTCAAAAATAAAGGCTCAGTACCGCTGGCAGATTATTTTGAAGACTGAGGTGCGTTCATTCGCGCGGGAAGTTCTAATGTCCGCGATTGAGAAAACAGAACTTCCAAAAGGCGTGACAGTCCATTTTGATATTGACCCGCAGGGGATAATGTGAAAATGATTACACTGATTGAAAATTTGGTAGTAAAATATAAGGCATCCGGGGAATGACAGTAAAACGGGCGCGGGAATGACAAAACGAGGAGGAGGAAAAAATGAAAAAAGTTATATTGGCGGCAGTAATTTTTTTGACGGCCGGCGCTGTTTTATATGCGGCGGAACCACAGCAATTTTCCGTGACAGGTTATGGCAAAGTATCCTATCAAGTTGACTTAGTGGATGTTCAGTTTAGTATTTCGATGCGTGACAATGATGCTGAATCAAGCAGGAGAAAACATGATAAGATTGTGGTTAAGGTAAATAGATACCTTGAAGAAAAAGAGTATCCGGAAGGAGTTCTTTTATTACAGAGTTCAATCCTGCGGCTCCAGGAGAGTACAACCGGAAAATCGAGAGACAGTTTCTATCTGGCCCGGTCAGCATACTTAATACGCACGGATCGCGTTCAGGACACAAATGCTTTGCAAGCTGAACTTGTTGAAATAGGGGTTGATGAAATTCAATCCGTCACACTTTTCTCATCAAAACAGCGCCAGCTTGAAGGTGATGCCCAAAAACTCGCGCTTGAGGATGCGATAAAGAAAGCGGATCTTACAGCTAAAACGTTGGGTTTGAAACTCGGCAAACCGGTTAGTGTGTGCTATGAAGCTCCTTCCATAACATTTGATAGTTCTATTGAAGTGATAGTTAAAGTAACATTCTCATATCAGGCTGATACAAATGTCCAGGAAACTGTTCCGGCGGA
>JBDROR010000143.1:0-8155 GCA_043809805.1 bacterium | reverse complement strand
AAATCTTTATCCCATTTTCCACCGCCTTGAATTCCTTATCACCTGTTACAACTTCCCCTCTGTGCAGTTTCGCCAATGCGGCGGCAAAACAATCGGCATAGGAAATATTTCCTTTTGCTTTGAATAAGGCGGCTTGTTTTGTTAAATCTAAATCGGCAGAAATAAATTCAATAGGAAATGTTTCAATTATATGCTGGATTTTTTCCGCCTCTGTAATTCCATACTCTCTGACCAGAATATAAAAAACCTCGCCCCAATTTACCGTGGACATCAAAAGATTTTTTCCGCTTTCCATCGCCTTAACAAATAACTCCTTTATTTTTTCATATCCCGGCTCTTTTTCTAAATATACCATTAAAGCGTAAGCGTCTAAAACTTTGACCATTTCTTCTCCTCCGTCGCTTTTTCTTTTGCCCTTTCTTCCAAAACCGCTTTTGTGAATTTCCCCTTTGTATTCAAAATTCCCGCCATTTTTTCAAAATAGTCTTCGGTCAAAGGCTGGAGAATAATTTGATCTCCCTTTTCTGTTATAGAAAATTTTGTCCCCTTTTTTATATTGTGCCTTCGCCGAACCTTCGATGGTATTACAATCTGCCCCTTTACTGTTGCAATTGCCATAGTCATATTTTATCCTCCTATTTTAGGAAAGTATAACATATAGGTTTAAGTAAGTCAAGTATTATTTTGGCTTACTATTAAATTATTGAATTATTTTCACAATTATATTACAATAACTCTAAACTCACTGCAGAAAGTATGAAAATATTAAAAACACTCCCTCTTCACAGAAACCTTTTGCGCACAAGCAAAAAACGCTGGTTTACAAAAGGCATGGCTGATTCCAGCGGCGTTGAACTTTCTTACGGGAAAATCACTACCGCATCGGTAATGCTCGCAAGAAAATTTATCAAACATTTTCCTAATGATGAAAGAATCGGCGTTTTATTTCCATCATGCACCCATGGCGCGTTGACAAATATCGCGTTAAATATGGCAGGCAAAATACCAGTTAATATTAATTTCACAATGACGCCTGAATTGATAAATAAAGTTCATCAAAAAGCCGGAATAAATAAAATAGTAACTTCAAGAAAAGTCCTTGAAGGACTGAAATGGCCGCATGACGAAAGGATGGTTTATCTCGAAGATATTGCCAAACCGTCCAAAAGCCGCAGCCTAATGCTTTGGATTTTACTTTTAATTACACCCTCAAAAATTATTGAATCGGTCTTTATCCCAAAATCGAAAACAAGCCTTGATGACATCGCGACACTTGTATTTACAAGCGGAAGCACCGGTATTCCAAAAGGAGTTATGCTTACGCATAAAAATATTCAGTCAAATGTGCAGGGTTTGCTTGAAGTTTTTCAAACAGATTTTGATGATTGTATTTTAGGTATTCTTCCGTTTTTTCATTCATTCGGATATACCGCTACAATATGGCTTCCATTGCTTGGAGGATTTTCTATCGCGTATCATAAAAGTCCGCTGGAACCAATAATCGTCCAAAAAATGATTAAAAAACACAAATGCACAATAGCTCTTACTACACCAACCTTTCTTCAAACGTGGATAAAAAAATTCAACAAAGAAGACGTCAAAACGCTTCGTTTTGTGGTTGCAGGCGCTGAAAAATTGCGCAAAGAAATTGCAAAAGAATTTCTTGAAAAGTTTGATATTCCTGTTCTGGAAGGTTATGGCTGCACTGAACTCTCTCCTGTAGCTTGCGTTAGTGCGTTTGAAGGGCATAAAGAAGGAAAAGTAGGTCAGCCTCTACCCGGTATTTCTGTCAAAATTGTCAATCCGGACACAAAAGAGCAATTATCGGTAAATCAACAGGGGTTGTTATTAGTTAAAGGACCGAATGTGATGAAAGGATATTGGAAAGATAAGGAAAAGACCGATGAAGTCGTAAAAGACGGCTGGTACATAACAGGCGATATCGCGTCAATCGACGAAGACGGTTTCATACAGATAACAGACAGATTGTCCCGATTCAGCAAAATCGGAGGAGAAACGGTTCCACATATCATGGTCGAAGAAAAAATTTATCAAACCTCTTGTGAAGTGAACGCGAAATTTCTGGTTGTGTCTGTGCCATGCGAGAAAAAAGGCGAAGCCTTAGCTGTTCTCTGCCACAACTATAATGGAGAACCAAAAGCTTTGTTTGAAAAACTAAGCAAATCGGATATTCCAAACTTATGGATTCCAAACAGACAAATGTTTTTCAAAATAGACGAATGGCCGACACTTGGAACAGGAAAAATCGATATGATTAAGTCAAAAGATATCGCATTATCTTTTCGCAACAAATATCTCTTTAAATTCCCGGTAAATATCGACTAATTCCTTGGCATCCGGCATCCGTTTTAATTGCACCGCCTCGTCGCGAAGCTCAGCCAGTAGAAGCGGCGCCTCTTCCTCGCTGATGTTTATCCCAAGCGTTTCATACTTATGGACAACGGCGGCGGTTCCCGAATGCTTGCTGACACCGATTCTGCGCTCTTTTAATCCGACATCTTCAGGAAGCATTATTTCATAATTTTCAGGATCCTTAACCACACCGTCCGCGTGAATTCCCGAGGTATGCCTGAAAATATTCTTACCGACAATCGGTTTCCAATCAGGAATATAACGGCCTGAGGCTTTCGCAACATATTCACAAACTTCGCGGAACATCCCGGTTTTATAACCCAAATCAATATTGAGAGAAATTTTCAACGCCATAACAACTTCTTCCAACGCGGCATTTCCCGCCCGCTCACCAAAACCATTAACCGTTGTCGCAATCCAGATTGTCCTGTCCGGAAACTCTTCAGCCGCCCGCACACCGGCTATCGAATTACCCACAGCCATTCCCAAATCATCATGACAGTGCACCTCAACATCAATCCCCAAAGCCAAATAATCTTTAATCCGGCGATAAGTCTCAAACGGATCAATAAAACCTAATGTGTCACAGAAACGAAACCTGTCCGCGCCCGCCTCTTTCACCGCGCGCACATATTCTTTCACAAATTCATGGTCAGACCGCGACGCGTCTTCCGCGTTAGCGGACACATAAAGCCCACATTCTTTAGCATATCTTACCGCTTTAACTTCGGTTTCTATTACCCACGGTTTTTCTTTGTGAAGCTTTTTCTTAATCATAATATCCGAAGTAGGCATCGAAATACAGACGGAATCCACGCCCAAATCAATAGAGTCTTTAATCTCGTGCAGTACCGGCCGGTGCCATCCCATCAGCATGCTTTGTATCATGCCCATTTTTTTGCGGCGGATCAATTCTTTAACGTATTGGCGTTCATAACCCTGCTGGGACGGAAATCCCAACTCAATCATATCCACACCCAGATCATTCAAATATTGCGCGATGGTAATCTTCTCACGGTTGGAAAAAACAATCCCATAGGTCTGTTCCCCATCCCGCAACGTCGTATCTCCAATTTTCACCCTTTTTACCATTTCGCTTAAGTCAACAGTCGGTCTTTGCATCTTTTTGATTTACTCATAAATTTCCCCTTAAATGTAAGCATTCAGCCATCAGCTGTCAGCACTCAGCTTTCGAATGAATTGGCTGATTGCTGAATGCTGAACGCTTTCAAATTAATTTATTAATACCTTGCTCGATCCGATCCATCCCCTTCTGAATATTATCCATCGATGTCGCGTAAGACAGACGGATATAATTATCGTCGCCGAACGCGATTCCCGGAACAACGGCCACATTCATCTCTTCGATTAAAAAACCTGTCAGATCCAATGAAGATTTAATCTCTTTATCATTAAACTTTTTGCCAAATAATCTTTTAATATTGGGAAACGCGTAAAACGCGCCCTGCGGCATTAGACATGAAACACCTTTAATCTTATTCAAACGCAAAACCATATAATCACGGCGTTCTTCAAACGCTGTTACCATTTTTTTAACAAATTCCTGCGAACCATTTATTGACTCCAAAGCGGCCTTTTGGGAAATGGATGTTGGATTAGACGTTGAATGGCTCTGGATATTATTCATCGCCTTGATAATATTTTCAGAGCCTGCCGCATAACCTATCCGCCAGCCTGTCATAGAATAGCTTTTTGATACGCCATTTACAACAATCGTCCGCTGTTTTATCTCAGGGCTCAGGCTTGCAATACTAATATGCTGCATTCCGTTATAAACTATTTTCTCATAAATCTCATCCGAGATTATCATCATTTTATTTTCCAATGCAACTTCAGCAATAGCCTTAAGTTCTTGTTCCGAATAAATCATTCCTGTAGGATTGCTGGGACTATTGATTATTATCGCCTTCACTTTTTTGTTAATTTTCTTTTTTAACTCATCTGCCGTTATTTTAAGCCCGTTTTTCTCTTTTGTCTTTAAAATAACAGGTTTGCCGCCAGCCAAATGAACCATCTCAGGATAACTTACCCAATATGGACTTGGGATCATAACCCTGTCACCCGGATTTAAAATCGCCTGGAAAATATTATAAAGCGAATGTTTCGCGCCGCAGGAAACAAGTATTTCTTTTTTCGTATAATTTAAATTATTCTCGCTCTGCAACTTCCGGCAAATCGCCTCTTTCAGTTCATTTGTTCCGCCTACATCCGTATATTTGGTAAATCCTGATTGAACCGCCTCAATTGCTTTATCTTTAATATTTTGCGGCGTATCGAAATCAGGTTCTCCCGCGCTAAAACTTAAAATATCTTTTCCCTCTGCCTTCAATTTTTTCGCCAGAGCTGTGATCGCCAATGTCGGCGAAGGGCTAATGTTTTTAACACGATTAGCAATTTCCATTTTTCTTACTCCTTTTCCACCTAAAATCCCCCTTTAATCCCCCTTTTCCAAAGGGGGAAATAGGGGGATTTTCATTTTTATAAAATTCTTCAAAAGTTTTTTCCCTTCAGCGGTTAAAATCGATTCAGGATGGAACTGGACGCCTTCAAAAAAAGGAATTTCTTTATGCCGGATTCCCATAACTTCGTTTTCAGATGTCCACGCGGAAATTTCAAAATAGTCAGGTAAAGTCTCTTTTTTTACAATCAAAGAATGATACCGCGTTGCCGTAAAAGGATTTTCCAATCCCGCAAAAATTGTCTTTCCATCATGATTAATCAAGGACGTTTTTCCATGCATCAACCGCCCCGCCCGCACTACCTCCCCGCCAAAACACGCGGCTATACACTGATGCCCCAAACAAACGCCCAATATCGGAATTTTCCCGGCAAATGTCTTAATAACATCATTGGATACGGCTGCTTCCTTAGGCGTGCATGGCCCGGGAGAAATTACAATCCTTTCGGGATGAAGTTCTGCTATCTCAGCAATTGTTATCTTATCATTTCTGTAAATCTGAATATTTTCGCCTAATTCTCCCAAATATTGCACTAAATTATAAGTAAAAGAATCATAATTATCTATCATTAACAACATCGATACATACCTCCACTATTTTGACCAACCAATTCTGTCATTTCGACCGAAGGGAGAAATCTTTCTTCGTACGGGCGACCGGCCGGTCGCCCCTACAATAGATTCCTCGCTCCCGCTCGGAATGACAAACCATTTCGTTCGGAATGACACAAGGCACTTCGGAATGACAATGCTCTTTCATGTGATTTTTGATACCTCCGCCATCTCAATCGCTTTAATCATACCCTTTGCCTTATTAATACTCTCCTGATACTCTTTCTCCGGATCAGAATCGGCTACAATCCCGGCACCGGCCTGAATATAGGCGGTTTTTCCTTTAATTAAAATCGTCCGAATCGTAATACAGGAATCCAAATTCCCGGAAAAACTAAAATAGCCGACCAGCCCCGCGTAAGGGCCCCTTTCTTCTCTTTCCAATTCCGATATGATTTCCATTGCCCTAACCTTTGGTGCGCCCGAAACAGTACCCGCTGGGAAAGCCGCCCGAATTAAATCAAACGAATCTTTCTCCGGCAGCAACTCTCCAACCACATCCGAAACAAGATGAACCACATGGGAATATTTTTCAATAGACATCATTTCAGTCACCTTAACGGTTGAAAATCCGGCCACGCGTCCCAAATCGTTTCTTCCCAAATCAAGAAGCATCGTATGTTCAGCCAATTCTTTTGGATCATTCTTCAAATCTTCAATTAATTTTTCATCCTCTTCCACTGAAATCCCTCTTGGCCTTGTCCCCGCGATTGGCCGCAATTCGATTTTTTTATCCTCTTTGCGCACAAAAACTTCCGGCGATGAACCGAGCAGATGGAATTTGTCCAGTTTTAAATAAAACATATAAGGCGAGGGGTTAACAATTCGCAGGCTCCGGTAAATATCAAAAGGGTTTTGGGTAATCTTCGTCTGGAACCGCTGTGATAAAACAACCTGCAAAATATCTCCCGCGCGGACATATTCCTTTGCCTTATTCACCATATCCAAAAATCTTCTTTTTTCAATATTGGATGAAACCTCATCTTTTTCATGGGCAATAACTTCTTTTTTCTTTGCCTTTTTTGAAGAAAGATTTGTATTTAACTGTGAAATCTTTTCATCTATTTTTGCAATAGCTTCTTGATAACATATGTCTAAAGGCTTATCAGGCTTAATTAACGCGTTTGACACTACTTTTATTGTATGTTTAACATGATCAAAAACCAAAATCGTATCCGTTAAAAGAAAAACTGATTCCGGCAATTTCAAATTATCTTTTTTGGGCCTCGGGATATTTTCAAAAAAATGGACGAATTCATAGCCCAAATATCCCACTAACCCGCCATGGAATCGCGGCAGGCCTTTAATCTTTACCGGCTGATATGCTCTGAGAATTTCCTTCAAGCCAAACAATGGATCAACAAATTCTTTTGTCTCAATCTCTCCATCGCGAATAATCTCAATTTTTCTGCCTTTGGAACGAATAATAACCGATGGATTACTGCCCAAAAAAGAAAACCGGCCGACTTTTTCCCCGCCTTCAACACTCTCCAATAAAAATGAATACTTCGATTTATCAATCTTTAAAAAGGCTGAGACAGGGGTTTCCAAATCCGCAAGAATTTCCTTGTAAATAGGGATTAAATTTCCTTCTTTTGCCTTTTCTCTAAATTCTTCAAACGATGGATAGTACATAATTTTTGCCTTTTTCTTAATTCTCCATAAACTTCTTCCGGCGTTATATCGTGATACCCAAGTAAAACCAAGGTATGAAACCAAAGGTCAGCCGTTTCGTGGATTATCTCCTCTTTCTTCCCATCGCGGGATGCCAGAATTACCTCTGCCGCCTCTTCCGCAACTTTTTTGAGAACCGAGCCCTTTCCTTTTTTAAAAAGAGACGCGGTATAAGAATTTTTACTTTTGGCCTTTTTCCTATCAAGAATTACTCTATAAATATCATTAAAAATCTCTATGATCGACTCCTCTTGTTCTGATTAGAGCCTTATTATACCATATAACAATTAATTTATTGTTTGAAGAAATTTAATGCCGAATGTGAATACCTTTTTCTGTAAGATATTTTTTCGCCTGATTTAGGGTGAATTCACGGTAGTGAAAAATCGATGCGGCAAGAACGGCATCCGCCTTTCCCTTTTGAAAGGCTTCATAGAGGTGTTCCAAATTCCCTGCGCCGCCTGACGCAATAACAGGAATGTTCACTGCCTCAGAAACTGATCGAGTCAGTTCCAAATCATAACCGTTTTTTGTTCCATCGCAATCCATGCTTGTTAAAAGAATTTCTCCGGCGCCAAGGCCTTCAACCTTTCTTACCCATTCCAGAACATCCAACCCCGTCGGTGTTCTTCCCCCATGAGTATAAACTTCCCACTTTGGACTGGCGACTGGCGACTGGGAACTGGCAACTCTCTTTGCATCTATAGCCACAACAACGCATTGACTCCCAAACTTATCTGCACCCTTTTTAACAAGGTTGGGATCAGCTACAGCTGCAGTGTTCACGGAAATCTTATCAGCGCCGGCAGCTAACAGTTTGCGCATGGTTTCAACATCATTAATGCCACCGCCAACAGTAAAGGGTATATAAATTTTCTCCGCTACCTTCCTAACAACATCATGCATAATATATCTTTTATCGGATGATGCAGTTATATCGAGAAAAACTAATTCATCTGCTCCCTGTTTATCATAGTAAGCAGCCAACTCAACAGGGTCGCCAGCGTCTTTTAAATT
>JBDROR010000142.1:0-3491 GCA_043809805.1 bacterium | reverse complement strand
ATACATAAGCCTAACCTCCTTGTGTTTTCAATGGTTTTTGGCTTCCACCAAAACCATTATAGAACACGGTTAGGCTTTTTCAATTTTTAATTTGGACATGTGTGACAAATTATCATTTATCAGAGACTCATGCTTTTCATTCATCATCCAACCTTTGTCGGCAGAACGACCTTCCGTGCGGGTCTTAACCTGTATCTGAAGGTTCCTTTTGCCATCCTCACTCATCGCAATAATATCAACGGCTCTGGTATTCTCTGGCGCCAGACCGACAATAAAGCCTAAAGCCGTAAGCCGTGCGACAACATAATGCTCACCGACTGATCTCACTTGTGCTTGAAGTAATTTACTCATTTCAACAAATCCCAATTATCCTTAAAACCAATCCCTTTGGTGAGTATCCCCCATTCTCCACCACGATTAATCATTTTTCTATTGCCCTTTGGATTCTTATACAATAACTCTGTAACTTCAGTTGATGGAACAATCCAACACTCCGGTAAAATATCATGAGCAGTAATATTATTTAAAAATGAAACTAAGACAACGAAATGCGATTCTTTCACTTTAGAAAAGTTATCCATGGGCCAAGCGATTTTCCCAGCAAGCCCCTTCACATCTATTGTCAGAAGCGTTCCATCTTCTTTTTCAAGAACAATATCAACCGACTTCTTATTGCCCAATGTTAAATGCGCGTCAAAACCCTTGCGATAAAGCATGGACAAAACATAGTATTCAGCTGCTAAATTGGTATTATATGGTTTATGTTTCATCATTATACTAACTGTAGCTCCAGACGATTGAACACACAAGAATAGCTGTCCCCAAACAATACATTGTCCGATAAATCCACTGATTTACTCGCTCGGTCAGCGTTACGCCTTTGTATGTTTGTATTTCCCAACCACGAACAAATAATGTTCCCCAAAGCAATAGACAAGCCCCTAAAATTTGTTGTGTAATAATCGTAATACTTCCCGCCTGTCCATATTTACAAAATAATAATTTTCCTATCAGGGCACCCGATAATCCAAAAACTAAGATTAAACCAAATGAATTCCAAAAAGCGCGATTAACGATATACGCATTCTCCTCTCGTCCTTCATCATTTGACACATCATTTCTTTTCGCATTGTCTTCTTTTTCTTTATCAACCAGTTTTTTAGGAAAAAAGATCGCTAATAAACATAAATACATGGCAAAAAAGAAATTTACTTTGGTCGGCTTCATTTACTAATCTCCTATCTACAGCACTCCCCAAAAAGTTCAAGACCCACAATTTTCTTAAGTTAAATTATTTTCTTCGTCCTATTTCACGATCACTCAATGGACCAGCGATAGTTCGCTTGACCTGTTTAGGTAGCGGGCCTCTAACTTCCTCCGTTTTCATATTTTCTTTATTGATTTTCAGCAATGGCGGCATCACCCAACTAATTGTTTCAAATCCTGATTCTGAATCTTCTTCGATAATCAAATTTTCAACATAACTGGCGTGCAGAGAAGGATTAGCTCCACATGAACAATAACCATTATGCCATTGAGCTTTATATGGATTTTTCTTAGGTTGCTTAGCAAAAATAGCAAGCTCTCTCGGCGTATATTGATGAAGCGCATAAAGAGTTTCGACTATTTGTCCGACTCTTTCTTCAGACCACCAAGGACGCAAAATAGCCGCAATTTTATCTTCCACTCTGGCATGAGAACCTGCCCATTCCCAAATCACCAACCAAGCCTTTTGTCCTTTTTTCATTACATTCCTTTTTTACTTACAACACCCCAAAACCCGGTTCAAACCCCAAAGATCTTGATTGTCTTTGATCAAAATCTGATTAAACACCCTTTTGATGATCATCTATATTTTCCACCCATTCCGCCACGACGTGAAATTCGCCTTCCTCTGTACCTTCGGGCAGGACAATATCATCAAAGTCTTTGTTATCCGGTTTCAAGATGATCTTGGTATGCCGAAAACTGTTTTCGTCCTCACCAGCAGCTTTCTCGCTGAAATATCGCTTAATCGTATAACTTTTTGATGTCTCAGGATCATTGATATGTCGGGACTCTACAAGGACTACTTTGTTCTTACGTGTCCCTCCTTGATCTGGTCGAAACAAACACCAACTTCCGTCCATAATGGTTGTTTCCATTGACCGTCCAACAACGCGTGCCATAAACATTCCGTCCTGCAATTTTCTTCTTCCGGAATACGGCTTCCACCCCAAAGACTCAGGCGTTGATTGCTCTTTAAACGAAGTCGCGTACGCATGAAGATCATAAACAGGAACCAACCCGTCCTCATAACTGCCTTCCGGGATGACATCACTAAAAAACAAATCAGATTTCTCCGCCGTTATGTTCCAATAATCTAACAGATTTCTTATCGCGACTTTAAACAAATCAGGCGCTTTAATACCAAGAATCAACTTCCCATTTTCATTCAATAAAAAACCTACTTCTATTTCAACAACTCGTTCTTCTGTGCTCCCATATAAGACAACTGTACGAATAATTTGAAATTTCGGATAATTCGGCCTTATATATAAATCCTCTATCGCCTCAAAATTATTCAATTCATTAATACCATTAGCTCTAAATTTATATTTTTTCCCTTCAATATTTATTATTTCACTTTTATCAAAATCAATTAAGATTAAATCTGGAATATGGACAATTTGATTCTTATCGCCATTCTTATATTTTTCGCGATCCTGATATTTCTCTAATGGAATTGGGTTCCCAGTTTTTGTTATGAAATAACCCTTCTCGCACCCAGCATGATTTTCAAATAATGAACTTCCATGAGTAAAATTCTCGACAACTAAATGAATAAAAATTGTGCCGAGCTTTTCTCCTTCCTTTTCATAATGCCAATAAAAATCTTTCATTCCAGGAAAAACCCCCTGCAAACCATGAAACTCAATGTTCAACTTTGAAGCAATTTGAATAAATTTATTATTTCCTTTTATATGTTTTTGACTTAATCCATGTTCCGTAACTACTAATTTTTTGTTCCAACCAAGTTTTCGCAGAGACGCACAAATTAGACTCAATGCCCCTATATTAGGATCATGCGACAAACTATCTGATTTTAATAACCGTCCAGAAACTTCTATTTTATCGGCTTCTTTGCGTAATAGTATAGGGACATTGCCTTTAGGAGGCTTTCTCATCGAATTTTTAAATTCTATGAGCTCATCGACTGATTTAAAAGGTGAGTGGGTTTTTGCATCAAGTTTTTTACCAATTATTTCAACTCCCAGCGTAAGAAGACATTTTGTCCCAAAAATATTTGTTTGGGTCTGTTTTTCTTTTTGTTTTATTTGCAAACTATATAGCATGACTTTCTTTACGTTATTATCACAACTGTCCAAATTAGCCGAAAGCCAGTTTTAACTGACTATCCGGTGGTTTATCCGATTTTTGATGAAACGGCGCGTTAAGCCAATCCCAAAGATTTCTTCTGGCAAAAAGATTGGTAGGAAGCACCGCACAGA